>NZ_LFVW01000402.1:0-10778 GCF_001182915.1 Kitasatospora sp. MY 5-36 | reverse complement strand
AGGAGCGTGAACTGCCGCCCGCCGTCGGGATGGAGGCGCACCGGGCGCTGATCGCGCAGAGCGTCGCCGAGTCCGCCGCGATCGAGGCGCAGGTGCGGGTGGGGCGCACGCCGAGGCTGCCGCGCGGGCTGCGCGGGGAGGTCGGCGCGGTGCGCTGGGAGGCGGCGGTGCGCCAGCAGATGCGGCTGGCCACCGAGACCCGGGAGGAGGCCGCGGCGGCGGTGACCTCGATGGTGAACCACCTCAACCGGCTGTCCCAGCAGACGCACTGGCTGGTCGGCACGGCGGAGGGGGAGGCGGCCGTCGAGGAGGTCGTCCGGTACACGGTGTTCGCGAGCGAGGTGGCGAGCCTGCCGGCGCAGCGGGCCTGGGCGCAGCTGTGGCGGGAGCGGCCGGGCGGCGGCGGGGCGGGTGTCTGGGAGGAGCAGCGGCTGGCCGAGCAGCTGTGGCTGTCGGCCTGGGAGCAGTGGCGGGCGGCGCGGCGCTGACGGGTCGGGCGGGCCGGCGGGGGCCTCAGTAAAGCACAGGTCATGTGAAGGTCATCGGTCGGCAAATGGCCGCCTGGGCGTGAGGTGGGCGTCATGCCGGGTTCACCCGCCCGGCGGAGCCTGCTGGGCGTCGGCATCCCGCACCGGCGCCCCCGCTCATCCTCAGGAGTTGCTGCCATGTCGCTGTCCCGTCGGGACTTCGTCAACCGTTCCACCCTCGTCGGGGCCGGCGTGCTGATCGCCGGCGGCGCCGAGGCGCTGGCCAGCGCCCCGGGCGCGATCGCCGCCCCGGTCGGCGGCGAGGCCCCGGTCGCCGCGGCCGCCGGGACCAACTCGGCCGGCGGCACCGCCGTCGGCTACGGCCAGCTGGTCCAGGACCCGGCCGGCCTGCTCTCCCTGCCGAAGGGCTTCTCGTACAAGGTCCTCAACCGGGCAGGCGTCACCAAGCTGCGCACCGGCGAGTTCACCCCGAGCAACCACGACGGCACCTCCGCCTTCGAGGACGAGCGCGGCGGCAACCTGATGGTCGTCAACCACGAGCTGGCCGGCGCCCGCGCCAACTGGCCGCACCCGGTGCCGCTGACCGAGGGCCACGTCTACGACCCGGGCGCGGCCGGCGGCTGCACCATCGTGCACGCCAAGCGGGACGGCTCGGTCGAGCAGTGGGTCGGCATCGCCGGCACCGCCACCAACTGCGCCGGCGGCGTGACCCCGTGGGGCACCTGGCTGTCCGGCGAGGAGACCGAGGACAAGGCCGGCAAGAACGGCTTCACCAAGGACCACGGCTACATCTTCGAGGTCGACCCCTTCGACGACGACTACAACCGGGACCCGCAGCCGGTGAAGGCCTTCGGCCGCTACGCGCACGAGGCCGTGGTCGTGGACCCGAAGCGCGGCCAGGTCTACCTGACCGAGGACGCCTCGAACCCGAACGGCCTGCTGTTCCGCTGGACCCCGCCGGCCGGCTTCAAGCACGGCCGCTACCAGCTGCGCAAGCTCGCCGCCGACGCCGGTGTGCTGGAGGCCTTCAAGGTCTTCGACGCCCAGGGCAAGTTCGTCGACGACCTCTCCCGCGCCACCAAGGTCGGCACCACCTACGGCGTGGACTGGGTCAAGGTCCAGGACCGCGACGCCAGGACCGTCTCGGTGCGCAAGCAGTTCAAGGACGGCGAGGTCAGCCGCGCCCGCAAGCTGGAGGGCATGTGGTGGGGTGACGGCGGCTTCTACTTCGTCTCCAGCTTCGCCCGTTCGGAGAGCCCGCTCCAGCACGACGGCCAGGTCTGGTTCTACAACCCGGCCCGCCGCACCATCACCCTGAAGGTGCTGCTGGGCGTCAACACCGACGTCTGGGGCGACCACGACAACTTCGACGGCCCGGACAACATCACCGTCTCGCCGTACGGCGGCATCGTGATCTGCGAGGACGGCGAGGGCGTCTCGCACCTGTTCGGCGCCACCGAGGACGGGCTGGTCTACCCGATCGCCCGCAACGAGCTGAACATCGGCACCGCCGAGAAGCCCGAGTTCAGCGAGTTCACCGGGGTGACCTTCTCGGACGACGGCAAGACCCTGTTCGCCAACATCCAGACCCCGGGCATCCAGCTGGCGATCAGCGGCCCGTGGCGCCGGCTGAACGAGCACAAGCGCGGCCAGGGCTACGGCGAGTGACGAACCGTCAGGAATGACCGTGCGGCTGCCCGCGGACTACTCGTCCGCGGGCAGCCGCAGTTGCAGCATCGCCAGCAGGCGCTGCTGCGGCTGGGCGAGGTCGATGCCGGTCAACTGCTCGGCGCGGCGCACCCGGTAGCGCAGGGTGTTGGGGTGGATGTGCAGGGCGTCCGCGGCCACCCGGACCTCGCCGAGCGCGTCCAGCCAGGCCAGCACCGACTCGGCGAGCCGGGTGCCGTGCCGCCGGTCGTACGCGGTGAGCGCGGTCAGCCGCGGGTCGCGCAGGCCGGTGCGCTCCTGGAGCAGCGCGAGCATCTCGCTGACCAGCACCTCCGCCTGGACGTCGATCAGTGCCGCGACGTCGAGGTCCACGCCGCCGCGGCCCATCGCGTCCAGGATGCGGTCCGCCTGGGCGCGGGAGTCGGGGACCTGGGCCAGGCCGTCGACGGTCGAGCCGATCGCGGCGCGCAGCGGGACGCCCAGGTGCTCCCGGGCGGCCGCCACCACCTCGAAGGCCCAGTCGCGCACGGTGGTCATCGGCAGGCCGGGCGGCAGCTCGGGCAGCAGCACGTACACCCGGGACTCGATCGGGGCGAGCAGCGCGGTGCGGTGCCGGGCGGCGGTGTGCACCGAGATCAGGCCGGTGACGTCGGAGCGGTGCAGCACGTCGGTGGTGTGCGCGCTGTAGGCCAGCACGGTGGCCGGGCGGCGCAGGTCCAGGCCGAGGTGGGTGGCGAGCGACTGGGGGCCGGTGGAGCCCTCCAGCAGGCCGGTCAGCAGCGTCTGGGTGAGCCGGACGTCGGCGGACAGCTCCCGGCGGCGGCGCACCAGCTGGGCGGCCGCGACCCGGGCGGCGCCGACCAGGGACTGTTCGGCCAGCGGGGCGAGCGGCTGGGCGCCCTCCTGCACCCAGATGGTGCCGAGCGGCTGCGCCCCGGCCCGGATGCCGACCGCGAGGCGGCGGCGCAGGCCCAGCTCGGGGTGCGGCTCGACCGCGATCGGGGTGTCCGAGCTGCGCAGGTGCTGGAAGATGCCCCACTCGCGGAGCTTGGACAGGTACGGCTCCGGGCCCTGCCAGCCGAGGATGGACAGCCGGCGCAGGTCGTCGACCTCGTCGGAGTCGGAGGAGCGGGAGTAGGCCAGCACCCGGCTGGAGGTGTCCTCGATCGAGACGATGCCGTTGGTGAGGACGGCGACGGTCTGGGCGAGGGAGAAGAGGTCGCCCGCGTTGGGCTCGGGGGCGCCGGGGGCGTCCGGGGCGTCCGGGCCGGCGATGATCGCCCGGGCCAGCGAGTCGAGGTGCTCCCAGCGGGTCTCGCGGCGCACCGAGAGCAGGGCGACGCCCGCGTCGGTGGCGGCCTCGCGCAGCGCGTCGGCCTGGACGGGGCCGTCCAGCTTCACCGCGACGGCGGCGGCCCCGGCCCGGCCGGCCGCGCGCAGGGCGGGCAGGGCGGCGCGGCCGCGGGCGCCGATCGCGAGCACCAGCTCGCCGGGGGCGGCGGTCGGTGGGTCCTCCGGGTCGAGGATCGCGACGTCGCGCACCGGGACGTCCAGGCCCAGCGGGGCGGCCTGCAGCTCGACCAGCGGTTCGCCGAGGGACATCAGGAGTTGACGGAGCGGCAGGCCGGGGGTGGTCACGCCGGTCCTCCTTCATCCGCTCGGACAACGTTTCGCGGTCGATTTTAGCCGGACGGACAGAGATTCGGCGTGGCCGCCGGACCGCGGCCCGGCGCGCGGGCGCGCCGGGGCCTGCCGACGGGCACCGGCGTGCGAGCCGCCTTCGCGGGCCGGGGGCGTGAGCCCGGAGGCGCGAGGTGGCGCGGGGTGGTGTGAAGGGTGGGGCGATCGGGGACGGTTCGTGACCGCGGCGTGACCGACTTCGTCGGGCCGGACAACGCCGTACGGGGGAATTTAGCCGCGCGGCCAATCAAGTCGCCCGGTGGCCAGGAATAGCGTTCGTGCTGTGGTCGGCGTGCAACCCGCGCCGGCAATCCCCCCGCACTGAACGAAGGAGAGCGTGCGCTCTATGGACGCTGTGACCCAGGTCCCCGCGCCGGTGAACGAGCCGGTCCACAGCTACGCCCCCGGGAGCCCGGAACGGGCCCGTCTGGAGGCCAAGCTGAAGGAGCTGGGCGGCCAGGAGCCGGTCCAGCTGACCATGACGATCAACGGTGAGCGCCGGATGGGCGGCGGCACCGAGATCCACGTCGTCCAGCCGCACAACCACGCGGCTCGGCTCGGCACCCTGCGCAACGCCACCCAGGCCGACGCGCAGGAGGCCATCGACACTGCCCTGGCCGCAGCCGAGGCCTGGCAGGCGCTCTCCTTCGACTCCCGCGCCGCGATCTTCCTCAAGGCCGCCGACCTGCTGGCCGGCCCCTGGCGCGAGACCCTGGCCGCGGCCACCATGCTCGGCCAGTCCAAGACCGCGCAGCAGGCCGAGATCGACACCCCCTGCGAGCTGGTCGACTTCCTGCGCTTCAACGTGCACTTCGCCCGCCAGATCATGGCTGAGCAGCCGATCTCCTCGGACGGCGTGTGGAACCGCAGCGACCACCGCCCGCTCGAGGGCTTCGTCTACGCGATCACCCCGTTCAACTTCACCGCGATCGCCGGCAACCTGCCGACCGCGCCCGCGCTGATGGGCAACGTGGTGCTGTGGAAGCCGTCCCCGACCCAGCAGTTCTCCGCGCACCTGCTGATGCAGCTGCTGGAGGAGGCCGGCCTGCCCAAGGGCGTCATCAACATGGTGACCGGCGACGGCCTGGCCGTCTCCGAGGTCGCGCTCAAGCACCCGGCGCTGGCCGGCATCCACTTCACCGGCTCCACCGCCACCTTCCAGCACCTGTGGCGCGAGGTCGGCACCAACATCTCCGGCTACCGCACCTACCCGCGGATCGTCGGCGAGACCGGCGGCAAGGACTTCCTGGTCGCCCACCCGTCCGCCGACCCGAAGGTCCTGAAGACCGCGATGACCCGCGGCGCCTTCGAGTTCCAGGGCCAGAAGTGCTCGGCGCTGTCGCGGGCCTACGTCCCCGCCTCGCTCTGGGCCGGCCTCAAGGACGAGTTCGCCGCCGAGGTCGACGGCCTCACCATGGGCGACGTCAGCGACCTGTCCAACTTCATGTCGGCCGTCATCGACGAGCGCTCCTTCGCCAAGAACAAGGCCGCGATCGACCGCGCCCAGGCCGACCCGCAGGTCGAGGTCCTCGCCGGCGGCACCTACGACGACTCGGTCGGCTACTTCGTCCGCCCGACCGTCCTGGTCTGCCAGGACCCGGCCGCCGAGTACTTCAAGGACGAGTACTTCGGCCCGATCCTGGCCGTGTACGTCTACGAGGACGAGAAGTACGAGGAGATGCTGACCCAGATGGAGTCGGTGTCCCCGTACGGCCTGACCGGCTCGATCATCTCCCAGGACCGCGCCGCGGCCCAGGACGCGATGCACAAGCTGCGCTTCGCCGCCGGCAACTTCTACATCAACGACAAGCCGACCGGCGCCGTCGTCGGCCAGCAGCCCTTCGGCGGCGGCCGGGCCTCGGGCACCAACGACAAGGCCGGCGCCAAGCAGAACCTGGCGCGCTGGACCTCGACCCGTTCGGTCAAGGAGACCTTCGTCCCGCCGACGGACTACCGCTACCCGCACATGGGCTGACCAGCCCCCTGACCAGCCGGCTCGTCCCGTAGCCACCGGTCACCCGCGACGCCCGGTCCCGCAGCCGGGCGCCGCCTCCCGGGGCGGCGGTGCCCCATCCCCGCACCGCCGCCCCGGCCCTTTCTGCCATCCTTAAGAAGCACCAGCTCCAGGAGTCACGATGCTCCGTTCCGCCCTTCTCGCGGCCTCCCGGTCCCCGCAGGTCCGCACCGTGGTCGAGAAGTTCCCGCCGACCCACGCGATAGTCGAGCGCTTCGTCGCCGGTGACGTCCTCGACGACGCCGTCACCGCCACCGACGACCTGATCGCCACCGGTCGCAAGGTCACCCTCGACCACCTCGGCGAGGACACCCAGGACGCCGCCCAGGCCGCCGGCACCGCCGAGGCGTACGAGCACCTGCTCAAGGCCCTCAAGGACACCGGCCTCGCGGCCGGCGCCGAGGTGTCGGTCAAGCTGTCGGCCGTCGGCCAGTTCCTCCCGGTGGACGGCGAGAAGATCGCGCTGGAGAACGCCCGCCGCATCTGCGAGGCCGCCGCCGAGGCCGGCACCACGGTGACCCTCGACATGGAGGACCACACCACCACCGACTCCACCCTCGCCATCGCGCGGGAGCTGCGGGCGGACTTCCCGTGGCTGGGCGTCGTGCTCCAGGCCTACCTGCGCCGCACCGAGGCCGACTGCCGCGACTTCTCCGGCGCCGGCTCGCGCGTGCGCCTGTGCAAGGGCGCCTACAAGGAGCCCGAGTCGGTCGCCTTCCAGGGCAAGCACGAGGTCGACCTCGCGTACGTCCGGGCCCTGAAGGTCCTGATGGCGGGCGAGGGCTACCCGATGATCGCCTCGCACGACCCCAACATGATCAAGATCGCCGGCCAGCTGGCCCAGTGGAACGGCCGCAAGCGGGACTCCTTCGAGTACCAGATGCTGTTCGGCATCCGCCCCGAGGAGCAGCTGCGCCTCGCCGCCGAGGGCAACACCATGCGGGTCTACCTCCCGTACGGCCAGGAGTGGTACGGCTACTTCATGCGCCGCCTCGCCGAGCGCCCCGCCAACCTGACCTTCTTCCTGCGCGCCATGGCCACCCGCGGCTGACCCGGCGCCCCAGGCCACGGCCCGCACCCCTGACGGGGGGTGCGGGCCGTCGCGCGTTGTCGACGTCAGAGGAACGGCTTCGTGTCGAGGTCGAAGTCGAACGGGGCAGGGAGCGCGAGCGGTTCGCCGAAGGCGGCGAGGTGCACCTCGGTGTACTCGTCGCGGTGCGGCTTGGCGAACAGACTGACCTGGGACTTCTCGCGGTCGATGAGGAGGTAGAGCGGGATGCCGGCCCGGGCGTAGCAGTGGCGCTTGGCGATGCGGTCCTGGTCGGGCTTGGCGGAGGTCACTTCCGCGACCATGGCGACGCCGTCCGGTTCCATCCAGGACGGTGCGCCCCGGAAGAGGCGGAGTTCCTCGGGAGCGAATGTGACGTCCGGGATGACGTGGTTCTTCGGACAGAGACCGCCGCTCACGAGGCGGAGGCCCTTGCCTCCGGAAACGCTCATATCGGTCTTGGAGCGCCGGATCACCTGCTTGAGCAGGTGGTTGATGTAGTCCTCGTGATCGCCGTCCGGCGGTGGTGCCACGATGATCTCTCCCTCGACGAGCTCGGCCCGGAAGCCTTCGGGGGAGTGCAGGCTCAGGAAGCTCTCCAGCAGGATGTCCGCCTGCGATGGGGAGCCCGTGATCGGTTGCTCATGCGCCACAGCACTCATGATGCCCCTCCTTCAGGTGGCCGTCACGCTACTGCGGTCCCGGAACGGGTTATGCCGCATATGGCATGGTTTCACCCGATGGTGTGAGTTTAAGTAGGACCTAGGATCTTCCTGCTGGTGAACTGGCTTTTCGAGTGGAGGAGTTGGGGATGCTGAAGGCTTTCGCGGAGCTGTCGACGCCGTTGGTGGCGGATGCCTGTGTGCGGCTCGGGGTGGGGGTGCGGGTGGCGCCGGCGGGGGTGGGGGCGGTGGTGGCCGGGGCCCGGGTGGCGGGGCGGGTGCTGCCGGTGCGGCACTACGGGAGCGTGGACGTGTTCCTGGAGGCGTACGGGGCGGCCCGGGACGGGGACGTGCTGGTGGTCGACAACGGCGGGCGGACCGACGAGGCCTGCATCGGGGACCTCGCGGTGCTGGAGGCGCGGGCCGCCGGGGTGGCCGGGATCGTGGTGTGGGGGCTGCACCGGGACACCCCCGAGCTGCGGGAGATCGGGCTGCCGGTGTTCAGTTACGGGGCGCTGCCGCTCGGCCCGGTGCGGTTGGACGACCGGGAGCCGGCGGCGCTGCTGACGGCCAAGTTCGGGCCGCACCCGGTGAGCGCGGAGGACGTGGTGTTCGCCGACCCGGACGGGGTGCTGTTCGTGCCAGGCGACCGGGTCGCGGAGGTGCTGGAGACGGCCGGCGGGATCGCCCGGACCGAGCGCGCGCAGGCCGCCCGGATCGCCTCCGGGGACACGCTGCGCCGGCAGACCTCCTTCGAGGAGTACCTGGAGCGGCGCGCCGCCGACCCGGCGTACAGCTTCCGGCGGCACCTGCGGCGGATCGGCGGGGCGATCGAGGAGTAGGAGCAGGGGTAACGGCGTTACAGCTTCCGGTACATGACGTGCAGGCCGACGTAGCCGTCCACGGGGTGGTCGAAGGCCTCGGGGACGGTGCCGACGACCTCGAAGCCGAGCGACTCGTAGAGCCGCACGGCGTGGTGGTTGGTGGCGACCACGGCGTTGAACTGCATGGCGCGGAAGCCGGAGCGGCGGGCCCAGTCGAGGGTGTACTCGACCAGGGCCCGCCCGATCCCCCGGCCGTGGTGGGCCGGGTCGACCAGGTAGCTGGCGCTGGCCACGTGCGAGCCGTTGCCGGGGCGGTTGCGGTTCATGGTGGCGGTGCCGAGGATCCGCCCGTCCCCGTCCACCGCGACCACCGTGCGGTTCGGGGCGGCGAGCATCCACCACTCCCGGCCCAGCTCGGAGGACATGTCCAGGGGGTAGGGGAAGGTCTCGCCGGCGGCGACGACGGTGTGGAAGAACGGCCAGATGTCCGGCCAGTCCTCGGGGACGGCTTCGCGGATGCGGACGGGCGCGGGTACGGGCGCGGGCGTGGGCAGGGGCATCGGACCAGGATGATGCTCGAGGGGTGGGCGGGCCAGCGGTTTTCGGTCGGAGCGGCCGGTCAGCCGCCGAGGACGGCTTTCTCGACCAGGGCGGCGGTGTGCGCCTGGCCGGTGGCGTTGGGGTGCACCACGGCGTACTCGAGGGGGAGGACGCTGGTCAGCACGCCGTCCAGCCAGTGGTCGGCGTCGCAGACGCTGTGGCCGGCGCTGGCGGGGTAGAGGTCCACGAAGGTGTCGCCGTGGGCGGCGGTGCTCCGGGCGACGAGCGCGTTGAGCGGTTCCACGATCGCGGTGCGGGCCCAGACGAGGTCGCCGCCGGTGAAGGTGCCGAACTGCAGGAGGTTGCCGAACTGGCAGAGCCCGGCGTTCTCGGGGACGAGGTGCGGGTAGCCGACGGTGAGGATCCTGGCGGACGGGGCCTTGGCGTGCAGCGCGGTCAGCATCCGGTCGTAGCCGTTGCGCAGCCGGGCGAAGCGGTCGGGCAGGCCCGCGTCGAACTTGTCCTTGCAGGGCGTGCCCCGGCCGAGCTGGACGGCGCCGAGTTCGATGCAGCTCTTGAGGATCTCGGCGAAGCCGAGGTCGTTGCCGCCGATCCCGACGGTGACCAGCCCGGTGGCCGGGTCGACGGCGTCGATCTGCGGCGGGACGGGCGGGTAGGGGCCGTTCGGGTCGGTGCCGAGCGGCGGGAGCGGGCGGCCGAGCGGGGCCTGCGCGGTCACGTCGACGCCGTCGGTGGTGGCGCCGCTGCAGCTGACGTTCCGCAGGTCGGCCAGGGAGCCGAGGTCGCGGCGGATGATCTCGGGGTAGGAGTCGACGGTCCGGGCGCAGCCGTCGCGGGGCGCGGTCTCGTCGCCGGTGGCCTCGATGACCCCGGCGGTGTAGGAGTCGCCGAGGGCCGTCCAGCTCAGTGCGCCGGCGCGGGTGCCCGGCCGGG
Source organism: Kitasatospora sp. MY 5-36 (assembly GCF_001182915.1). Classification (NCBI taxonomy): domain Bacteria; kingdom Bacillati; phylum Actinomycetota; class Actinomycetes; order Kitasatosporales; family Streptomycetaceae; genus Kitasatospora; species Kitasatospora sp. MY 5-36. The sequence continues at coordinate 900 of NZ_LFVW01000402.1, read as the reverse complement.
CGGCGGCCTGGGAGGTGGTCGGGGTGATCAGCCCGGCGGCGAGCACGGTGGCGGTGCCGGCGACGGCGAGGCGGGACAGGAAGCGTGGCACGGCTCTCCTCCTGGGGATAGGGGGAGAGTGCGGTTTCACCCTCCTGAGAGTCAATCGAGTCGCTCTGTGGACGACTTGATGCCTCGGGAGGGTGAAACCACGGGCAGGACGGTGACGCCGGGTGTCAGAGCGTCGCGGCGGCGGGCTCGATCATCGCCCGCGCGGTCTTGCCGTCGACGTACTCGCCGAGCGCCGTCATCTCCCACTCGCCGCCCGGGCGGCGGACCAGCTTGCACATCATCACACCGGTGTGGGGCTCGGAGTTGGTGAGGTCGAAGCGGACCAGCTCCTCCTCCGTCCGGGCGTCCAGCAGGCGGCAGTAGGCGTCGCGCACCTCGGTGAACCTCTGGCCGGAGAAGGAGTTCACGACGAAGACCAGCGCGTGGACCTCGGCCGGCAGGCCCTCCAGGTGGACGGTGATCGCCTCGTCGTCGCCTCCCTCGCCGCCGACCAGGTTGTCGCCGGAGTGGGAGATCGCGCCGTTGAAGATGCTCAGCTTCATGAACCAGGCCGTCTCCAGCCGCTTGTGGCGGGCGTCGAAGGCGAGGCAGGAGGCGTCCAGGTCGATGTCGCGGCCGCGGGCGGCGGACTTCCAGCCGAGGGCCATCCGGACGGAGGAGAGGAAGGGGCGGCCGTTCTTGACCAGGGAGACCGAGCTGCCCTTGACCAGGTTGACCCGGCCCTTGTCCAGGGTGACCTTGCCGGGGGCGGCCGGGGCCGGGGGCGCGGCGGGCGCCGGGGGAGCCGCGGGCGGGGCCGGGACGGCGGTCTGGCCGGTGGCGAGGGCGATCCGCGGGTCGATCGGGGAG
>NZ_LFVW01000401.1:0-10830 GCF_001182915.1 Kitasatospora sp. MY 5-36 | reverse complement strand
CGCGCTCGCCCTCACCCCCGCCGACACCCTGGTGGGCGTCTCCGCCTCCGGCCGTACGCCCTACCCGCTGGCCGCCGTCCGTGCCGCGCGCGCGGCGGGGGCGCTGACCGTCGGGCTGGCGTGCAACCGCGGCTCGGCGCTCGCGGCCGCGGCCGAGCTGGGCATCGAGGTGGAGGTCGGCCCCGAGGTGCTGGCCGGATCGACCCGGCTCAAGGCGGGCACGGCACAGAAGCTGGTGCTCAACCTGCTGTCCACGGCCGTGATGGTCCGGCTCGGCCGGACGTACGGAAATCTGATGGTCGACCTCCGCGCCACCAACGACAAGCTGCGCGACCGTGCCCGACGGATCGTCGCCGAGGCGACCGGCGCCGACGGGACCGCGGTCGACCGCGCCCTGAGCGCGACCGGCGGCCGGGTCAAGGACGCCATCCTCTCCCTGCTCGCGGACGTGGACGCCCCCACCGCAGCGCGCCTGCTCACGGCCTCGCAGGGACGGCTGCGCGAAGCCCTCCGCCTCGCCCGGCCGTAGCAGCCCTCCACCGCGCCCGGCCAAAACCCCGCCCGGCCGTAGCCCCGTCCCCCGCCGACTCACCCCAACCGCACGTCCGCCGCCACGACGACCTCGCCGAGGCGCGGGAAGTCCAGGTCCACCGACGCCCGGTGCTCCTCCGCCGTGAGCGCGGCCATCGCGTCCTCGACGAACAGCAGCCGGTACCCGTGGTCGCCGGCGGCCCGGGCGCTGGACTCCACGCCGAGGTTGGTGGCAATCCCGGTGAACACCAGGGTCTCCACGCCCCGCGCCCGCAGCAGCCCGTCCAGGCCGGTGCCCTGGAAGGCGCCGATGCTGCGCTTCACCACGACCTCGTCGGCCACCGCCGCGACCTCCGCGACCAGCCCGCTCCCGGGCGGCTGCTCGGCGACGTTCGGCCGCTCGACCCGCACCGCGACCACGGGCGCGCCCGCCGCCCGGAACTCCCGGGCCAGCTCCAGCGAGGCCTCCACCACCTCCGAACCGGTGCGCGGCGCGAGCGGGTTGGCGACGATCCGGTCCATCAGGTCGATCAGGACCAGGGCCGTACTGCGGGGATCAAGGGTGGTCATGGACGTCACGCTAGTCCAGTCACGCCGGCCCGTCCGACAACCGGCCCATCCTACGACCGCCCCTCCTGGGCCCGACCCTCCGAGGCCCGGACCTCCGACGCCGGAGCGCCCTCCGCCGCCACCGGAGCGCCCTCCGCCCCCGCCTCCCGCGCGATCTCCGCCCGGAACCCCTCGATCAGCACCCGCAGCCCGTACTCGAAGTCCGCGTCGTGGTCGGTCATCCGCAGCACGTCCACCGCCTCGCGCAGCAGCGGCAGTTCGCGCAGCGCCTCGTCCGGGAACGGCGGCCGGTCGCGGTCCGCGGTGTCCTGCCGCCAGGCCTGCTCCTCGGTGACCCAGCCCATGATGTACCGGTCGACGGTCAGCAGCAGCCGCAGCGCCGTGCGCGGGCGCAGCCCGGCCCCGCACAGGGCGGCCAACTGGGCCTCGACCGCCGGGAGTTCGTCCTCGCTGGGCAGGGTGCCGGCGTGCACCCGGGCGCCGTCGCGGTAGGCGAGCAGGGCGCCGCGCTTGGCGCGGGCGTCGGCGGCGATCCACTCGGGCCAGTGCGCCGGGTCCGGCTCGCGGTCGGGCGGGAGGGCCTCGGCGAGCATCGCCTCGGCCATCAGGTCGAGCAGTTCCCGCTTGTTCTTGAAGTGCCAGTACAACGCCGGTGACTGGACGCCGAGTTCACGGGCGAGCCGGCGGGTGGTCAGCCCGTCGATGCCCTCCTTGTCGAGCAGGCGCAGCGCCGTGCGCACCACCTCGTCGCGTTGCAGCGCCATCCGATCGCCCTCCTGGGTTATCCGCTTGCCAGACCCACCTTATCGCCGATAAGTTCCCGAGCTGGAATTTATCAGCGATAAGGACGGCCGTCGCGACGCCGACGACCGCGAAGGGATCCCACCCCTCGTGACCTCCAACCCGAACCCCACCTCCGGACCCGACCCCACCTCCAGCCCCGACCGCCCCTGGTCCCGCCTGCTGCCGAACACCGCCCCCTGGCGCTCCTCCCGGGACTTCCGGCTGACCTGGACCTCCGGCACCGTCACCCTGCTCGGCTCGATCTTCACCATGACCGCGATCCCGCTCCAGATCGCCGACCTCACCGGCTCGCCGCTGGCCGTGGGCGCGGTCGGCGCGGTCGAGCTCGTGCCCGTCATCCTGTTCGGCCTCTACGGCGGCGTCCTCGCCGACCGCGCCGACCGCCGCACCGTCGCCCTGGCCACCGAGGTCGCCCTGGCCGCGCTCAGCGCCTTACTTCTGGCCAACGCGCTGCTCGGCACCCCCGCCGTCTGGCCGCTCTACGTCGCCGCCGGGGTGGCGGCGGCGATCCAGGGCATCCAGCAGCCCTCGGTCGAGGCGATGGTCCCCCGCCTGGTGCCCCAGGACCAGCTGGTGGCGGCGGGTGCCCTGCTGTCCCTGCGCTGGAGCATCGGCGGCGTGGCCGCCCCGGCGGCGGCCGGCCTGCTGATCGCGACCGCCGGCGTCCCGGCCGCGTACCTGGTCGACCTCGGCACCTTCCTGCTCTCGATCGCCCTGCTCGCCCGGGTCCGGCCGGTCCCCTCGGAACGGGACGCCGAGGCGCCGCAGCTCACCGAGTTCCTCGACGGCGCCCGGTACGCGGCCCGGCGGCCCGATCTGGTCGGCACCTACCTGGCCGACCTCGCGGCCACCGTCTTCGCCCTGCCCACCGCGCTCTTCCCGTTCCTGGCCGCGGAGTTGGACGCCACCTGGGCGCTCGGCCTGCTCTACTCGGCCGGTGCGGCCGGCAGCCTGATCGCCGCCGCGACCGGCGGGTGGGCGGAGCGGGTGCACCGGCACGGCCGGCTGGTCCTGCTCTCCGCCGCCCTGGTCGGCGCGGCGACGGCGGCGGCCGCCTTCGCCCCGGGCCTGTGGGCCGTCCTGCTCTGCCTGACCGTCGCGGGCGGCGCGCACTGGGTCGGCGACACCTTCCGCAGCGCCATCTGGAACCAGTCCATTCCGGACGAACTCCGGGGCCGAGCGGCCGGGTTGGAGATGCTGATCGGCTCCGCCGGGCCGGCCCTGGGCGACCTGCGGGCGGGCGGGCTCGCGGCCCGCCAGGGCATCCGGGCGGCACTGCGCACGGGGGGCCTGCTCTGCCTCGGCAGCTCGGCCGCCGTGTCCGCCGCGCTCCCCGCACTCTGGCGCTACGACCAGCGGGCGCACCGCACCGGGCCGGTCGCGCCGGAGCCCACCCCGTGACGCGCCCGCCGCACCCACCCCACGACTGCTCAGTCCCGGACGAGCGCCGTCGCGTGCCGGTCGATCAGCTCCGCCAGCCCCCGGAGGTCGTCGACCCCGCGCTTGGGCAGCATGGTCAGCACACCGGTCTCCTCGCTGCCCTTCAACAGCAGGAACAGCCGGGGCGTCTCCAGGTAGTACCGCTGCTCCGACCAGGCGAACTCGGTGACCGAGGCCTCGGTGCTCACGACCACCCCCTGGTCGTCCAGCAGGACCCTGAACTCGCCCTTCTCCCTCGCCGTCCTCGTCACCCGCCGCACCCGCGTCGCGGGCCCCGCGAGAACCACGAGCAGCACGACCGCCACCAGCAGGGCGAGCAACCGCAGCACCGTCCCGCCGAGGACGGCGAGCAGCCCGACGACCGCCGTCCCGCCGACGGCCACCGTGTACACGGCCAGCCGCGACCGGCGTCCGGCCGCCGTGCACCGCTCCCACGCCGCGAAGGCCTCCCGGAAGTCCTCGGCCGTCGGGGTGTAGCGGACCTCGACCGACGTCACCGCCCGCTCGTCGGAACCCACGTCCCACACCCTCCGACCCATGTACGCACAACTCCTGACACCAGCTTCGCCGGATCGTAGCAAAGACCGTACGTACCCGATGCGACCGCGTCCACGGCCTCCCGGCCCTCCGGCGTGAATGCGCCGCTCCCGGCACCCACCCGTTGACCGACCACCCCGCCCGGCGGTTGGCTCACCCCGAGCCGGCCGCCGGGGAGTTCGGCGTCCACCGCCGACGCGGCACGGCCCGATCCCAGGGGAGGGAACCCGATGACCCGCATCCGCCGCCCACTGCGCGCGGCCCGCACCCTCGCGGCCGCCGCACTGGCCGCCGCCGTCTCCATCACCGTCGCCACCCCCGCCCAGGCGGCTCCGTCCACCACACAACCGTCCACCACACGACCGTCCGCCTGGCCGGGCGGCACGGGCACCGAACGCGTCTCCGTCGGCCCCGGCCAGGCGCAGGCCACCGGCGCCTCGCAAGCCCACGGCCTGAGCGCCGACGGGCGCTACGCCGTCTTCACCTCGGAGGCGGCCGACCTGGTGCCCGGCGACACCAACGGTGCCGTCGACGTCTTCGTCCGCGACCTGTGGACCGGCCGCACCGAACGGGTCGACACCGGTCCGGGCGGCGTCCAGGCCGACGGCCCCGCCCACCACGCCGCGATCAGCGGCGACGGCCGTTACGTGGCGTTCGGTTCCAGCGCCACGAACCTCGCCCCCGGCGCCAACCGCGGCTACCAGGACGTCTACGTCCACGACCGCCGGACCGGCGAGACCCGGCTGGTCAGCGTCGGCAAGGCGCCGGGAGCCCCGCAGACCGACCGGGTGTCCGACGTCCCCTCGATCAGCTGGGACGGCCGCTACGTCGCCTACCAGTCCAACCGCAGCGACCTCGCCCCCGGCACGGTCACCTGGTTCGGCGGCAACATCTACGTCACCGACCTCTGGACCGGCGACACCCGCCTGGTCAGCGTCGGCGCAGACGGCAAGGAGGCCGACGCCTCCTCCGCATCGCCGGAGATCAGCGGCGACGGCAGCACGGTCGTCTTCATCTCCAAGGCGACCAACCTCATCGGCCCGGGCCGGCCCGACACCCTCTCCCCGGCCGCCGTCGCCGAGCTCAGGGCCGGCTCCGACCAGGAGTTCGCCGCCGACTCCCTCCGCCCGGAAGCCCGCTCAGACTCCCGCCCGAACGCCCGCCCGGACACCCGCTCAGACGCCCGCGCAGAGCTCCTCAAGCCGCGCCTCTACCCGCTGTACGCCCGCGACCTGCGCGCCGGGCGGACCAGCCTGGCCTCCTCGGCCCCCGACGGCGGCTACAAGGGCGCGGCCGACCCGTCGATCAGCCCGGACGGCCGCTACGCCGTCTACTCCTCCTGGGTCGTCCACGGCGACACCTCCTGGGACCGCCACTTCGAGCTGTACGTCCGCGACCTCCGGCAGGGCACCGAGACGCTGGTCAGCGTCGGCCTGCCCGGGACGAAGACCACCCTCGACTCCTTCGGCGGCCGGCTGACGGCGGACGGCCGGTGGGTCTACTTCAGCTCGGCGGCGGAGAACCTCGTCCCCGGCGACACCAACAACGCCGAGGACGTGTTCCGGCGCGACCTGTGGACCGGCCGCACCGAGCGGGTCAGCGTGGCGGGCGACGGTTCCCAGACCACCGGCTCCTCGTACGCCCCGTTCCCCGACGCCTTCGGCACCGCGGTGGTGTTCACCTCGTCCGACAGCACCCTCGCCCCGGGGGACACCAACAACGCCGAGGACGTGTTCCTCCGCCGCCTCCCGCTGTTCTGACACCCGCCCCGACCACCCTCGCCACCCCGACCGGCGCGGGTGCTCCCGGTCTCACACCGTGAGCGCCCGCGCCGAGGCCCGGATCGGCGCCGGCAGTTCCGTCCACCCCCGCAGGTACCGGTCCACCGCCGCGGCCACCGCCCGCCCCTCGGCGATCGCCCAGACGATCAGCGACTGCCCGCGACCGGCGTCCCCCGCGACGAACACGCCCTCCGCCGCCGTGGCGAAGCCGTCGTCCCGGGCCAGGGTGCCCTCCGGCCCGGTGGCGAGGCCGAGTTGGGCGAACAGCGGCCGGTCCGGGTCCGGCCCGGTGAAGCCCAGCGCGAGCAGCACCAGCTGCGCCGGCAGCCTCCGCTCGGTGCCCGCCCGCGGGCTGCGGTCGGCGGGCTCGGCCTCGGCGAAGCGGACGGCGGCCAGCCGGCCGTCCGGGCCGGGCTCGAAGCCGACGGTGGTGGCCGCGAACACCCGGGGCCCGGCCTCCGCCGCGCCGGACTCCTCGTGCGAGGTGGTCTCCCGGTACACCTTGGGGTACACCGGCCAGGGCTGCCCGTCGGCCCGGTCCCGCGGCGGCCGCGGGTTGATGTCCAGCTGGGTGACGGAGGCGGCGCGCTGGCGCAGCGCCGTCCCCAGGCAGTCCGCCGCCGTGTCGCCGCCGCCGACGATCACCACGTGCCGCCCCTCGGCGGACAGCGGCGAGACCGGGCAGTCGCCCTCGTCCACCCGGTTCGCCCAGGTCAGGTACTCGATCGCCTGGTGCACCCCGGTCAGGTCCCGCCCCGGCACCGGCAGCTCCCGGCAGGCGGTCGCGCCCACCGCGACCACCACCGCGTCGTACCCGGCCCGCAGTTCCTCGCCCGGGACGTCCCGGCCGACCCACACCCCGGTGCGGAAGTCGGTGCCCTCGGCCCGCAGCTGGTCCAGCCGGCGCTCCAGCCGGTGCTTCTCCAGCCGGAACGGCGGGATGCCGTACCGCAGCAGCCCGCCCGCGCGGTCGGCCCGCTCGTACACGGTGGTGGCGTGCCCGGCCCTGGTCAGCTGCTGGGCGGCGGCCAGCCCGGCCGGGCCCGAGCCGATCACCGCGACCCGCCGCCCACCGGAGCGCTCGGCGCGGTCGGGCGGCCGGGGCCCGTCCCAGCCCGCGTCCAGGGCCCGGTCGGCGATCGCCAGTTCCACGTTCTTGATCGTCACCGCCGCGCCGTCGATGGCCAGCACGCAGGCGCTCTCGCAGGGCGCCGGGCAGAGCCGCCCGGTGAACTCCGGGAAGTTGTTGGTCGCCAGCAGCCGTGCCGCGGCCGCCCGCCAATCCGCGCCGACCTCCGCTCCGACCTCCGCGCCCGCTCCGGCCCCCTCCCCGGAACCCGTCCCCGACTCCGCCACCAGCCGGTTCCACTCCGGCACCAGGTTCCCGAGCGGACAGGCGCTGTGGCAGAACGGCAGCCCGCAGTCCATGCACCGCCCCGCCTGCCCGCCCACCACCGGCAGCAGCGGGCCGGGCCGGTACACCTCCCGCCAGTCCCCCAGCCGCTCCCGCGCATCACGCCGCACCCGCTCTTCGCGCGGGGTGGTGAAGAAGGCCATCCGGTCTGCCATCGCGGCCTCCGGCAGGGCGTGCCGACTCGGATCAGGCGGCCCACCCGGCGGCGCGCCACCGTACGGCCACCGTACGCCCGCGAAGCACCGCGCGACAGCCCCGGCCGTCACGGACCGCCCCGGAGCGGCCGCGGAGCGGGCCCGGACACCCCGCCCCCGCCCGGAACCGCCGTGAGCACGCCAGGGAGAATCTCCGCCATGACCCACACCGTGCTGATCGCCGAGGACGACCGGGCCATCCGCGACTCGCTCGCCCGCGCGCTGATGCTGCAGGGCTACCGGGTGCGGGTCGCCGCCGACGGTACCCAGACCCTGGCCGTCCTCGCGGAGCAGCGCCCCGACGTCCTGGTGCTCGACGTGATGATGCCCGAGCCGGACGGCCTGGAAGTCTGCCGCCGGCTGCGCGCGGCCGGCGACCGCACCCCGGTGCTGATGCTCACCGCCCGGGTCGAGGTGCCGGACCGGATCGCCGGCCTCGACGCGGGCGCGGACGACTACCTGGTCAAGCCCTTCGACGTGGACGAGCTGTTCGCCCGCCTGCGCGCCATGCTGCGCCGCCGCCCGCCGGAGTCCGCCACCGAGGTGCTGACCGTCGCCGACCTGCGGATCGAGCCGCCCGCCCGCCGGGCCTGGCGCGCCGCCCAGGAGCTCGAACTGTCCCGCACCGAGTTCGACCTGCTGGAGCTGCTCGCCCGGCACGCCGGCGCCGTCCTCGACCAGGCCACCCTGTACGAGCGGATCTGGGGCTACGACTTCGGCCCCGGCTCGAAGAACCTCGCGGTGTTCATCGGCTACCTGCGCCGCAAGCTCGACCGCCCCGGCCTGGCGCCGCTGATCCACACCGTCCGCGGCGTCGGCTACACGCTGCGCGAGCCGTGACCGGCCCGGCCCGCCGCCTCCCCCGGTTCCCGCGCCCGGCCCGCCGCGCGCCCCGGCCGCCGCGCCCGAGCGGCCGGCTGCCCCGTCTCCCCCGGCTGCCGCGCCCCGGCCTGCCCACCACCTTCGCGCTGGCCTTCGCCGCGATCGCCGCGCTGGTCGCGGTGCTGATCGGCGCACTCGGCTACGACGCCGCCGCGCGGCTGATCCGGGACGACGAGACCGCCGACTTCGGCGCCGCCGTCGACTCCGTCGGCCGCCAGGTCCAGCGGGAGGTGCTCTTCCCGGGCGACTTCGCCGGCCCGAGCGGCCTGAGCGCCGACCTGGTCCGCCCGATCCGGGTCACCACCCAGTCGCTCGACCCCGACGGCGCGGTGCTGCCCGGCACCGCCCGGCTCGACCTGCCGCCGAGCCCGTCCGACCACGAGCTCGCCCACGCCGACCAGCCGGGCCGCACCTCGATCGGGCTGCGCCACGAGCACCGCGAGGCCTACCGGGTCGGCGTGGTCTCGCTCGGCGGCCGGCGCGGGGCGGTCCAGATCATCCAGCAGGTCGGGCCCACCGAGAAGCTGCTGACCACCCTGCGGACCCGTACGGTCGCCCTGGTGGCGATCGTCGCGGTGCTCGCCGGCGGGGCCGGCCGGCTGCTCGCCCGACGGATCACCCGGCGCCTGGTCCGGCTCACCCACGCGGCCGAACTGGTCGCCGCCAGTGGGCGGTTGGACGTCCCGGTGCCCGCCGCCGGCACGGACGAGGTGGGCCGGCTCGGCCGGGCCTTCGACCGGATGCTGGGCCGGCTCGCCACCGCCAAGGAGAACCAGCGCCGACTGGTCCAGGACGCCGGGCACGAGCTGCGCACCCCACTGACCAGCCTGCGCACCAACCTCTCGGTGCTCCCCAGCCTGGACCGGCTGCCGCCCGCCGAACGCGCCGCGCTGATGGCCGATCTGGTCGAGGAGACCCGGGAGTTGACCCAGCTGGTGGAGGAGCTGGTGGCGCTCGCGGCGGACCGCAGGGCGGACGAGCGGCCGACCGAGGTGCTGCTCGCCGACGTGGTCCGGCAGGCCGCCGCCCAGGCCCGGCGGCGCGGCGACCGGGAGGTCGTGGTGGACGCGGACGCGACCGTGGTCACCGCCCGGCCGGACGCGCTGGCCCGCGCGGTGGGCAACCTGCTGGACAACGCCGCCAAGTTCGACCCCGCCGGGACGGGCCCGATCGAGGTGGTGGTGCGCGGCCCGCGGGTGGAGGTGCGCGACCGCGGCCCGGGCATCGACGCGGCCGACCTCGACCGGGTCTTCGACCGCTTCTACCGGGCCACCGCCGCCCGCGGCCTGCCCGGCTCCGGGCTGGGCCTGGCCATCGTGCACGAGGTGGCCCGCTCGCACGGCGGTACGGCCTTCGCCGCCAACCGGGAGGGCGGCGGCGCGGTGATCGGCTTCACCCTCGGCGCCGACGGAGCGGACGGGCCCGACGGCTGAGCACGCGGACGGGCCCGGCGCGTGGCAGCGCCGGGCCCGCGGTGGAACCGACCGTCAGACGGCGGCCAGCAGCCCCCGCCCGAGCCAGTCGGCCTCGTCCTTCACCCCCGGCAGGACGAAGAAGTAGCCGCCGCCGGTCGGCGAGATGTAGTCCACCAGCGGCTCGCCGATCAGCCGGGTCTGGGTGGCCTCGAACTGCCGCACCACGTCCTGCTGGTAGCAGCAGAACACCAGGCCCATGTCCAGGTTCCCGGCCCGGTCGACGCCCCGGTCGTAGTTGAAGCCCCGGCGCAGGATGCGCGAGTTGTCGGTGTCGGCGGTGCGCGGGTTGGCCAGCCGGATGTGGGCGTCGAGCGGGATCGCCTTGCCGTCCGGGTCCTTGGCGTAGTCCGGCGCGTCGGTCTCCCGGGCGCCGTCCAGCGGCGCGCCGGTGTCCCGGCGGCGGCCGAACATCTTCTCCTGCTCGGTGAGGGTGACGCGGTCCCAGAACTCGATCAGCATCCGGATGATCCGGATCACCTGGTAGCTGCCGCCGGTCGCCCAGGCCGGCTCGCCCGTCCCGTCGGTGACCCAGACCAGCCGGTCCATCTCGCGCGCGGAGCCGGTGTCCGGGTTGACGATGCCGTCCTTGAAGCCGAGCAGGTTGCGCTGGGCGCCGTCCGGGCGGGACTGGTTCTGGAAGCCGTCGATCCGCCAGAGGATCTGCAGCGCGCCCCGGGTGTGCCGGGTGATGTCGCGCAGCGCGTGCAGCACGGTGTCCTGGCGGTCGGCGCAGATCTGCAGCGAGAGGTCGCCGTGCAGTTCGGCGGCCTGGAGGTTGTCGTTCGGGAAGGTCTTCATCGGCGCGAGCCTGACGGGCTTGGCCTTGGCCAGCCCGTAGCGGTCGTCGAAGAGCGAGGCGCCGACGCCGACCGTGACGGTCAGGTGGTCGGCGGGGACGGTCGGGCCGAGGATGCCGCTGTCCGAGGGCGGCGCGCCGACGCCGAGGTCCGGCGGGGTGCCGCCGGCGGTGAGGAAGCGGATCCGCTCGGTCAGGGTCCGGAACAGCGTTTCGAGGCCCTTGCGGTCCTGGGCGATCACCTGGCAGGAGACGAAGGCCGCGAAGCCGGGGGCGGCCGTGGTGACGCCCGCCTGGTGGGCCCCGTGGAAGGGCACCGCCCCGGCCTTCTCCTGCGTGCCGTCCCCGGCGGCGGCCGGTCCGGCGGCGAGGGCGAGGCCGCCGCCGGCCAGCACGGCCGCTCCGG
>NZ_LFVW01000400.1:0-1626 GCF_001182915.1 Kitasatospora sp. MY 5-36 | reverse complement strand
CCGGCTGCCCCCGCTCCCGCCGCCCCGCCCGCCCCGGCCCCGACGCACGCCCCGCCGGCGCCGCAGCCCGCCGCACCCTCGGAGCACCAGGCGTCAGCCTGCACCACGGATTCCAAGGGCAACTGCATAGTCCGGGGTCGCATCTGCCCCAACAGCGCCCACGGCGACACCGGCAGCGACGCCAACGGCCGTGTTCTCACCTGCCGGGACAACAACGGCTGGCGCTGGGAGTAGCCACCCGACCAGCCGGGGCGGTTTGTCGGCCGCCCCGGCTCGGTCGCGCGCTACGGCACCCGGCCGACGGCGGCGGTCGGGCGCCTGCTGGAAGCTCTTGCCGAAAAGGAAGCCGGCGAGCCGGGATCAGACGGTGTACCTGTCGTGGTCGATTCCGCGCTCCCAGACGGCCTCGAAGGCCGAGGCGCAGAGAGCCAGGGTGTGGGAGTCGGTGCTGACTTCGTCGTCCACGAAGTCGCCCTCGCCGCTGAAGTGGTGGACCAGGAGGTACTGGCCGTCGATGAGCCAGAAGTCGTTGCCCGGGAGCGCCAGATCCGTCGTCTGGCGGCGGGGGAGCCAGCGGACCTGTTCGCCGGAAGCGAGGTTCCGGAACGTGATCTCGTGCTCGAAGCGGATGTACTCGCTCGCCGGTTCGGAGACGATGCGGGCTCGTCGTACATCGACTCCGCGACCGGTGGTCTCCTCGATCAGCTGTAGCCAGGGGCTCCACCATGACGAGCGGTCGGCCGGATCGTCCCGGTGCCCGCTGAGCCAACGGAGGAACAACGGGTCGTCGCGCATGTAGCCGTCGCGCATCTCCAGGTGGAGCGCCGACCTGGTGCAGCTCCGCAGTAGATCCTCAAGCGTGGGGGCCGCCACCGTTCACCTCCGGGAAGGACTGCATCGTGTGCCTGGGGAATTCGAGCACGGTCTTGCCGTGCGACGCAGCGCGCTAGGAGGCGGGCGGCCCCGCGGGGTGTGCGGGGCCGCCCGGGGGAGGCGGGTCAGGGGGTGGTGGGGAAGTCGTTGGTGCGGATGCCGGTGAGGAAGGACTGCCAGGCCTCGGGGGTGAAGCCGAGGGCGGGGCCGTGGGGGTCCTTGCTGTCGCGGACCGGGACGGTGCCGGTGATGCTGTCGGCGACCTCGACGCAGTTGTCGTTGGGGTTGCTGGCGGTTGCCTTCTTCCACTGCACGGGGAGCGCGGAGGCGACAGGGAAGTGGGTCACTTGAGCGTTTCTCTCTTCTGCGCGATGAGGTTGCGTGACTCGTCGAGGGGCAGGGCGGTTGCCATGGTCTCGTCGAACGCCGCTCGATAGATGTCGACTTGGTCCAGGATCCTCCACCCAGTCGCTGCTGAGCATTCCACTTGCCCACGGCCCGGCTAACGGTTGGGACGTGGCGGGCGGCCCCGCGGGGTGTGCGGGGCCGCCCGGGGGAGGCGGGTCAGGGGGTGGTGGGGAAGTCGTTGGTGCGGATGCCGGTGAGGAAGGACTGCCAGGCCTCGGGGGTGAAGCCGAGGGCGGGGCCGTGGGGGTCCTTGCTGTCGCGGACCGGGACGGTGCCGGTGATGCTGTCGGCGACCTCGACGCAGTCGTCGTTGGGGTTGCTGGCGGTTGCCTTCCTCCAGCGGGT
>NZ_LFVW01000399.1:0-9218 GCF_001182915.1 Kitasatospora sp. MY 5-36 | reverse complement strand
CCGGATCCTCCACCCAGTCGCTGCTGAGCATTCCGCTGAGCAGGACCAGGTCGAGATCGCGCTGTCGAAACTCCAGGAGCGCGAACGGCCCGGTCATTCCGGGGTGCGGCGGAGCCATGGCCGGCATGATCTGGACCTTGATGTTGGGGAGTTGGCTGAACTGGAGCAGCTTGTCCAACTGGTCGGCCATCACGCCCGGGGCGGCGCTCATCGTCAGGGCCGATTCATGGATCACGGCCCACAGCTTCAGCGGGTTCTCGGACCGGGTGAGGACGGACTGCCTGTTGATCCGGACTTCGACGCGCTCTTCGATGCTGGGCTTGTTTATCACGCCGCTGGCGATGATGGCGTGGGCGTAGTGGCGGGTCTGCAGGAGTCCGGGGATGTAAGCGGACTGGTAGGACTTGTTGCCGACGGCCGTCTCTTCGAGGCGGATCAGATCCGTGTAGAGCGGGTTCAGCTGCTCGTAGCCGGCCATCCAGCCGGGCCGGCGCTTGTCCCGAAGAATCTCGACCAGGACCTCCTTGAGCTCCGGGTCGCACTCGTAGAAGTCGAGCAGCGCCCGGACGACGTCGGGCTTCAGCTGGACCCGGGCGTTCTCGTACCTGCTGAGCTTCACCAGGTTGACGCCGTCGACCTTGCTGGCCACCTCTTCGGCCGACAGGTTCTTCAGCTCGCGGAGCCTCCTCAGCTCGGCGGCGATGCGTCGATACCGCATAGCTGGCACTGCGACTGCCATCTACGTAACCTCTCCAGGACGCTCAGCTACCAGTGTGCATGCGAGTGGTGACGGTTCGCCATCATCGTGACCAACGCCCTTCTGTACGGGACGCCGCCCGGGCACCGCATCTACCTCGTGCTCGACGTCGACTCCACCCGCCTTCGGGTCGAGGTGCACGACGCCATGCGCGACCGGCCGCCCGTCCTCGTCGCGCCCGGCCTCCATGTCGAGGCCGGGCGCGGTCTGCACCTCGTCAAGTCCATCGCCAAGTCGTGGGGTTGCAGCCCGCGTGAGCCGATCGGCAAGATCATCTGGTGCGAGGTGGCCGCATGAGGGCCGATCACGACATCGCGATCCGCCGCGTCCCGATGCCCCGCTTCGAGTACTGGCGGCTGGAGCGCCGCCTCACCGGCCCCTGTGCCGAGCGGGACGCCATCCGAGACCTCGCCGAAAGTCCGGTGGTCGTCATCCCGGTCGGCGACCGCGAGGTGCGGATCCGCTGGGCGAACTCGCCCACCGGGGAGCCCTTGTGATCGACCGCATCCTGGGCTGGTGGTTCCTGCGCTGCTCCCGCACGCGCCTCGCCCGGCTCCTCCGTTCCGAACGGCGGCGTCTCGAAGCGGAGTTGGCGTACTGGCTGCCCGAGGCCTCGGCCACCGTCCGGCGGTGGATCCTGGCGGCGATCGAGGCTGAGCGGTCGCCTCGGTAGCCCGTGTCCCTGCGTGCTCGTGGCCGTTCGGGCTGTGAATGGCCCGGCTGATCCCCCCGGCCTTCGCCGGTCAGTGGGGGATCAGGCGGTGCAGGAGGCGGACGTACGGGCTCCAGTGGGCGGGGTGGGGGACGGTGCCGCCGACTGCCCGTACCGCCCGGTCGAGGCAGTCCTCCAGGAGGGCGTCGTGCAGCCAGCGGAAGGCGAGGGGCCAGGCGAGCAGGGCCGGGCCGTGCAGGCGCATGGCGATGGTGTGGCGGAGGACGGTGGTGTCGCCCGCCGGGTGGACGGTGAACTCGTGGTGGCCGTCGAAGCCGCGCGGGCCGTCGAAGCGGAAGCGCACCCGCTGGCCCGGTGCGTGGTCGGAGACGGTGTAGCGGACCGGGCCGTGGCCGCCGGTGGCGCCGGGGGCGAGCGGGCGGTCGAACCGCATCCGGGGCCAGCGCGGGCCCGGCCAGAGCCGGTCGTCCGGGCTCGCGAGGCTGTCGATGAGGGCGCCGACGGTCTCCGCCGGTGCCGGGACGGTGCGTTCGTGGATGTTGAGCACGGCCATGCCGGGGCTCCCCTCCTGGTTTTGGATGATCCCCTCCAATTGAATTGGAGAGTACTCTCTACTACATGCCCAGGCCACCCCGCCATGATGAATCCGCCCTCCTCGACGCCGCCGTACGGCTCGCGGCCGCCGGTGGGCCGGCCGCCGTCACGATGTCCGCCGTCGCCCGGGAGAGCGGCGCGCCCAACGGGTCCGTCTACCACCGCTTTCCCCAACGCGCCGCCCTGCTGGCCGAGTTGTGGCTGCGGACGGTCGAGGAATTCCAGGACGGCTGCCTGCCCGCCATCGACGCGCACGAGGAGCCGCACCTCGCGGCGGGCGCGCTCGCCCGGCAGGTCGTCGCCTGGTGCCGGGCCCACCGGGAGCGGGCCGTCGTCCTGCTGCACGGCCCGGAGGCCTTCGGTCGGGCGGAGTGGTCCGAGGAGCAGCGGCTGCGCGACCGGCAGGGCGGCCTCCGGGTGCGGGAGGCCCTGGCCGGGCTGGCCGGGCGGCTCGGCGCCGCCACGCCGCTGGACCTCGACCGGGTCACCCTGGCCGTCACCGGTTTGCCGCTCGCCGTCGTCCGCGGCCCCCTGCACGCCGGTGCGCCGCTGCCGCCGCACGCGGAGGAGCTGGCCGAGCAGTCCGCGATCGCCCTGCTGCGGGGCGCCGCCTAGGATCGGTGGATGATCACCGTTCCGGCCGGCCGCGTCACCCTCTCCGACCGTCGTACCCAGCGCAGTTGGGCCGTCGACGTGGCCGCGTACGAGCTGGCGGCCTGTCCGGTGACCCGCGAGCAGTACGAGGGGGCGGGCGGCGACCGGCGGCCCGCGCACAGCGTCTCCTGGTTCGACGCCGTCCACTACTGCAACGAGCTCTCCCGGCGCGAAGGCCTCGCCCCCGCCTACCGGGTGGACGGCGAGGAGGTCTCCTGGGACCGTGCCGCCGGCGGCTACCGGCTGCCCACCGAGGCCGAGTGGGAGCACGCCTGCCGCGCCGGTACGGACGGCCCGCGCTACGGCCCGCTGGACGAGATCGCCTGGCACCGCGGCACCTCGGACGAGCGGCCGCGCCCGGTGGGTGAACTGCTCCCGAACGCCTACGGGTTGTACGACCTGCTCGGCAACGTCTGGGAGTGGTGCTGGGAGCGCTACGACCCCGAGGTATACGGCGACTACCGCGTCCTGCGCGGCGGCGGCTGGTTCGACGAGCACTGGAGCTGCCGCGCCTCCGTCCGCCGCCGCAGCCACCCGACCCTGCGGATCGACGACGTCGGATTCCGGCTCGCCCGCTCGATCGTCCTGTGAAGGCGGCGCCGACGTCGTGCCCGGCGCGGTGAATCGCGAGGCGATGGGACGGACGCGGGGCAGGCGCGCGGAATTTCCGACGGAATGAGGAACCGGTGCCACCGGATCCTGCGTTGACGCCGACATGAGCGAAGAAAGCGTCACCCTGCGCCCGATGGTCGAGGCCGACCTCGGCGCCCTCGAGGAGCTGGTGAACGATCCGCAGGCGCTGGGTGAATTCCAGTGGTACGGCTGGCGGGACCCGCAGCGGCACCGTCGTCGCTGGGCGGCGAGCGGGCTGCTGGAGGACGAGCAGGTGATGCTCGCGGTCGTCGTCGACGGCGGGTTCGGCGGCTTCGTCGCCGCCAACCGCAGCGGGGTGCGGCCGTCCGCGCCGTACTGGAGCCTGGGTGTGCAGCTGGTGCCGGGGGCGCGCGGACGGGGGATCGGCACCCGGGCCCAACGGCTGCGGGTGGACTACCTGTTCGCGCACTCGCCGGTGATGCGGCTGGAGGCGGACACCGAGGCGGGCAACCTGGCGGAGCAGCGCGTGCTGGAGAAGCTCGGCTTCACCCGGGAGGGCGTGCAGCGCGCGGTGACCTTCCGTGGCGGCGAGTGGCGCGACGTCGTCCGGTACAGCCTGCTGCGCACCGACCCGCGTCCCTGACACGCGCCGCAAAGCGTCCGCAAAACGTCCCTAGGAAACCCCGAACCACTCCTCGGCGAGGGCGTCCAGCGTCCGCGCCGAGGGCTTCAACTCCCGGAGGTACCACGGCAGGTTGCTGTAGACGTGGAGCAGCGTGTACGCCATCAGCAGGCGCGGGTCGACGGCGCGGCCGTAGGCGTCCAGCAGGTGGCCGAGCAGGTGCGGGTCGGCCCGGGTGGTGAAGAGGCCGACGGCGACCAGGTCGTAGGCCGGGTCGCCGATCATCGCGGGCTCGAAGTCGAGCAGGCCGGTGAGGCGCCAGTCGTCGGCCGGGTCGGTGAGCAGGTGCTCGCGCATGAACTCGGTGTGCAGCAGCGCGCGCCCGGGGGCGGTGGGGAGCGGGGCGGCGGCGAGGAAGTCCGGGATCTGCTCCAGCCACTCCTCGGTCAGCCCGCGCTCGCGCTGGCGGTCCACCGCGCCCGCCCGTTGGCGCGCGAGGAAGGCCGGCCAGTCGCCGGGCCCGAGGGTGTCGGCGAGCGGTTCGGGGTCGAGGGCGTGCAGGGCGGCGAGCGCCTCGCCGCAGCGGCGGGCGATCCGTTCGCGGTCGGGCCGCGGGATGCGCGGCCAGGCCGGGGCGAGGCCCTGCCCAGGCAGCCGGGACATCAGGAGGTAGCGCCAGCCGTTGGCGTCCTCGCCGGCCTGGTGGAGGGACGGGGTGGGGATCGGCAGGGCGCCGTCCAACCGGGTGAGCACGCGCTCCTCGACGATGCCGTCCCGGGCGCCGGCCGCCGGGAACAGCTTGAGCACGAGCGCGTCGCCGACCGCGTACACCGGGACGGAGCCCTCCGGGAAGCGCTCCAGGGGCAGGCCGGCGAGGCCCAGCCGGGCGCAGAGCGCCTCCGCGCCGGGGCGCATCACCGTCTCGTCGGGGACGACCGCGTCCCACTCCTCGTCCGTCAGCACCAAGGGCAGCACGGCGGCACCGTAAGCAGGCGGGCACCCGCAGCGCAAAGGCTTTTTAGCGCCCGCTCCGGCGGCCAGTGTCGGCTCCGGCGGTCAGCGCCCGCTCCGGCGGGTGCCGCAGGTCTCGACGGCCGGCGGGACCGGCTCGGGCCCGGTGTCCGGGTCGCGGGTGAGTAGGTAGCGGGCGCCGGGGCCGGCCTCGCCGGCGCGGTCGGCGGCGTTGTAGAGGGCGCAGCGGGTCAGCGAGAGGCAGCCGCAGCCGATGCAGCCGGTGAGCTTGGCCTTCAGCCGCTCCAGTTCGGCGATCTGCTCGTCGATTCGGCTCTGCCAGGACCCGGCGACCCGGTCCCACTCGGTGCCGCTGGGGGCCGGGCGTTCGGGGAGGCGGTCGAGGGCGACCCGGGCCTCGTCCAGGGAGAGGCCGACCCGCTGGGCGGCGCGGATGAAGGCGATCCGGCGCAGCGTGCCGCGGGTGTAGCGGCGCTGGCCGCCGGTGGTGCGGGTGGCCTGGATCAGGTCGAGGCTCTCGTAGTAGCGCAGCGCGGAGGGGGCGAGGCCGCTGCGGTCGGCGAGTTGGCCGATGGTGAGCAGGTCGGAGTGGTGCGGGCCGGGGGTCCGACGGCCGTCGGAATGGGCGGTCATGGGAGCCCACTGTAACCGCTTGACCTCAAGCTGGCTTTAAGTTGCACCATCGTGGTCATGACGACGAACGCGACTGCGGGCACCGCCACCGGGGCCCGGTTCGAGGACCTTTCGGCCCTGATGGGCCTGATGACCGGCGACGAGAAGCACGGCCCCGCCGCCACCTCCACGCTGGACGCGCTCTGGGTGCTGTACGACCGGGTGCTGCGGGTCACCCCCGCCACCGCCGAGGCCCAGGACCGGGACCGCTTCCTGCTCTCCAAGGGCCACGGCCCGATGGCCTACTACGCGGTGCTGGCGGCCAAGGGCTTCATCTCCCCGGAGGTGCTGCCGAGCTTCGGCGGCTACGACTCGCCGCTCGGCCACCACCCGGACCGCACGCTGGTCCCCGGCGTGGAGATCGCCTCCGGCTCGCTCGGGCACGGCCTGCCGCTGGCCGTCGGCACCGCGCTCGGGCTGCGGGCGCAGGGCCTGACCGACCCGGCGGTGTGGGTGCTGGTCGGCGACGCGGAGTTCGACGAGGGCTCCAACGCCGAGGCGGTGGCCTTCGCCGGGGCGTACGGACTGGACCGGCTGCACGTGGTGGTGATCGACAACTCCTCGGCCACGCACGGCTGGCAGGGCGGCCTCGCCCAGCGGTTCGCGGCCGAGGGCTGGTCGACCGCGACGGTGGACGGCCGCGACCACGAGGCGCTGCACCGCGCCTACACCGCCGAGCACCCGGGCCGCCCGCACGTGGTGGTCGCCCGGGTCGAGCCCAAGGACTCCTGAGCGGGCGGCCCGCCCCCGCCGGACCCGACCACCGACCACCCCCGCAACGAAAGGCACTTCACCGATGGACACCATGCGCGACCGCTTCGTGGACGTCACCACCCGCCTGCTGGACGAGGACCCCCGGCTGGCCGTGGTGCTCGCCGACATCACCGCGGCCGCCTTCGCCCCGGCCCAGGAGCGCCACCCCGACCGGGTCGTCAACGTCGGCATCCGCGAGCAGCTGCTGGTCGGCGCGGCCGGCGGCCTGGCCCTCACCGGGATGCGCCCGATCGCCCACACCTTCGCCAGCTTCCTGATCGAGCGGCCCTTCGAGCAGGTCAAGCTGGACCTCGTCCACCAGGGCGTCGGCGCCGTGCTGGTGAGCGCGGCGGGCTCGTACGACTGGCCGGCCGGCGGCCGTACCCACATGTCCCCGGGCGACGTCGCCCTGCTGGACACCCTGCCGGACTGGACGGTCCACGTCCCCGGCCACCCGGACGAGGCCGAGCGGCTGCTGCGCCACGCCTACGCGGACGGCGACCGCAACGTCTACGTGCGGCTCTCGGGGCACCAGAACGCGGCCGCGGTGCCGGTCGAGCCGGGCCGCTTCGCCACCGTCCGGACGGGCTCGCGCGGCGTGGTGCTCGCCGTCGGGCCGATGCTGGACGCGGTGCTCGCGGCCACCGGGGGCCTGGACGTCACCGTGCTGTACGCGGCGACGGTGCGCCCCTTCGACGCCGCCGGGCTGCGCGCGGCGCTGGGCGACCGGGCGGACGTGGTGCTGGTCGAGCCGTACCTGGCGGGCACCTCCGCCAACGAGGCGCACGCGGCGCTCGCCGACCGCCCGCACCGGGTGCTGGGCCTGGGCGTGCCGCGCGAGGAGCACCGGCACTACGGCTCGATCGAGGAGCACCTGGCCGCCTACGGCCTGGACGCCCCGTCGCTGCGGGAGCGGATCGGCACCTTCCTCTGGTAGCCGGCCGGGTGAGCCGGTCGGGTCCGACGGCTCAGGTCAGCACGATCGCCACCGCGTCCGCCGCCACCCGCACCGCCGTCCCCTCCAGTTCCGCCGCCCCGAAGGCCGCGACCACCTCGCGCCCGGCGGCCCCCAGCGGCAGTGCGGCCTCCCGCGGCCCGAGGTTGACGGCGATCCGGTACGGCCCCCGGTGCACCACCAGCAGGCCCGCCGCCTCGTCGTACGTCGCCCGCACCGCGCCGAGGTCGGGGTCGGACAGTTCCGGCCGCTCGCGCCGCAGCCGGATCAACTGCCGGTACCAGGCCAGGAGTTCGCTGTGCGGGGCGCGCCGGAGCTCGGTCCAGTCGAGGACCGAGCGCAGTACGGTGGCGGGTTCCTGCGGGTCGGGGACGGCCTCGGCGGCCCAGCCGTGCTCGGCGAACTCCCGCCGCCGGCCCTGTCGGACGGCCTCGGCGAGGTCCGGGTCGGTGTGGTCGGTGAAGTACTGCCAGGGGGTGGCGGCGCCCCACTCCTCGCCCATGAAGAGCATCGGGGTGAACGGCGAGGTGAGCACCAGGGCCGCGCCGCAGGCGAGCCGACCGGGGGAGAGGCCGGCCGAGACGCGGTCGCCGAGCGCCCGGTTGCCGATCTGGTCGTGGGTCTGGAGGTAGCCGAGCAGCCGGTGGCCCGCGTCGAGCGGGGTGAACGGGCGCCCGTGGGTGCGGCCGCGGAAGGAGGACCAGGTGCCGTCGTGGAAGAACCCCCGGGTGAGCGTCCGGGCGAGGGCGGCGAGCGGCTCGCGGGCGAAGTCCCGGTAGTAGCCGTGGGATTCGCCGGTGAGCGCGCAGTGCAGGGCGTGGTGGAAGTCGTCGCTCCACTGGGCGGTGAGGCCCTGCCCGCCCGCCTCGCGCGGGGTGGTGGTGGCCGGGGTGTTGCGGTCGGACTCGGCGACCAGGAACAGCGGCCGGTTGGTGGCGGCCGCCAACGTCCCGACCTCGGTGGAGAGTTCCTCCAGGAAGTGGACGGCCCGGTCGTCCGCGAGGGCGTGCACGGCGTCCAGCCGCAGCCCGTCGATCCGGTAGTCGCGCAGCCAGGCCAGCGCGCTGCCGATCAGGTAGGCGCGCACCTCGTCCGAGCCGGGCGCGTCCAGGTTGACCGCCGCGCCCCACGGGGTGTGGTGCCGGTCGGTGAAGTACGGCCCGTACGCGGGAAGGTAGTTGCCCGACGGGCCGAGGTGGTTGTGGACGACGTCCAGCACCACCCCGAGGCCCTTGCGGTGGGCGGCGTCGACGAAGCGCTTGAGCCCCTCGGGCCCGCCGTAGGGCTCGTGGACGGCCCAGAGCGAGACCCCGTCGTAGCCCCAGCCGTGCTTGCCGGGGAACGGGCAGACCGGCATCAGCTCGACGAAGTCCACCCCCAACTCGACCAGGTGGTCCAGGTGTTCGGCGGCGGCCTCGAAGGTGCCGCGGGGGGTGAAGGTGCCCACGTGCAGCTCGTACAGCACCGCGCCGGGCAGTGCCCGGCCGTGCCAGCCGGTCCGCGACCAGCGGAACCCGGCGTGGTCCACGGCGCGGCTGGGCCCGTCCGGGCCGTACGGCTGCCGGGCCGAGCGCGGGTCGGGCAGCGGCGGGCCGTCGTCCAGCCGGAAGGCGTAGTCGCCCGCCGGGGCCTCGCCGGACCACCAGCCGTCCCGGTCCGGGCAGCGGGCCAACTCGTGTGCCGTACCGTCGACTTCGACCCGCACCCGGGTGGCGGCGCGGGGCGCCCACACCTGGTAGACCGGCATCAGCCCCTCCTCGTCAGCAGCGCCACCGGCAGCGCCGTCAGCAGCTCCGCGACCGGCACCGCGCCCGCCGGGAAGCCCCGCCCGGTCAGCTCGTCCGTCCACGGCCCGCCCGCCGGCAGCTCCAGCACGGTGTCGCGCCAGCCGCCGGCCCGCTCCAGCCCGTACGGCAGCCGGGTGACGGCGGTGACCACGTCCGCGCCCCGGGCGAAGGCCAGCAGGTGGTCG
>NZ_LFVW01000398.1:0-10927 GCF_001182915.1 Kitasatospora sp. MY 5-36 | reverse complement strand
CCCGCCGCGGGCCGCTGCCCGGCCGTGCCCGGCTCCGGCCGCCCGTCCGGCGCCTCCGCGAGCAGCTCGCGCGGGATCAGCACCACCGCCGTCGTCCCGCCGTACGGGGACGGCCGCAGGTGCACCCGGATGCCGTGCCGGCGGGCCAGCCGGCTGACCACGAACAGGCCCAGCCGGTCGGTGTCGGCGAGGTCGAACTCCTGCTCCACGGCGAGGCGTTCGTTGATCTCGGCGAGCAGCTGCTCGCTCAGCCCGAGGCCGCGGTCGTCGATCTCCAGCGCGAAGCCGTGCGCCACCACCTCGCCCTGGACGGTGACCTGGGTGCTCGGCGGGGAGAACACGGCGGCGTTCTCGACGAGTTCGGCGACCAGGTGGGTGACGTCCGCGACGGCGCTGCCGAGCAGGCCGGTGCCGGGGAACGGCCGGACGATCACCCGGGCGTAGTCCTCGACCTCGCCGACCGCCGCCCGGACCACGTCCACCATCCGGACCGGCTTGCGCCAGGCGCGCCCGGGCGAGCCGCCGGCCAGGATGATCAGGCCCTCGGCGTGCCGGCGCATGCGGGTGGTGAGGTGGTCGACCTTGAAGAGGTCCTCCAGCTCCGCCGGGTCCTCGGTGCGGCGCTCCATGGTGTCGAGCAGGGTGAGCTGGCGGTGCAGCAGCACCTGGCTGCGCCGGGCCAGGTTGACGAACACCGCCGAGACCCCGCGCCGCAGTTCGGCCTGTTCGACGGCGGCCTCGACGGCGGCGCGTTGCACCGCGTTGAAGGCCTGGCCGACCTGGCCGATCTCGGCGTCCCCGAAGTGCAGCTCGGGGGCCTCGGTGGCCACGTCCACCGGCTCGCCGCGGCGCAGCCGCAGCATGACGGACGGCAGCCGGGTGCCGGCCAGCTCGTGGGCCGCGTTGCGCAGGCCGATCAGCTGGCGGGCGAGGCCGCGGCCGATCCGGAACGAGATCATGATCGACAGCACCACGGCGACCAGGCCGATGGCACCGGCGATGCCGCCGCGCCACAGCAGTCCCATCGAGGCGGACCGCGCGCGCTCGTCCAGCCCGGCGGAGATCCGGCTGTTGATCGAGGCGAGGTCGCCGAGCGCCCGGTCGGCGGTCACCCGCCAGGAGTCGCTGTTGAGCGCCTGGACCACCCGCTCGGGGCCGCCGGCGCCGACGAAGTCCGCCTCGGCGCGGGCCAGCGCGCCCCAGGCCTCGCCGCCGCGCAGCGCGACGTAGTCGGACTGGTCGGCGGGGTCGAGTTCGGCGACGTAGACGGTGAACAGCGCCTGCTGGTTGTGCAGGGCGTCCAACGCGACCTGGTACTGCTCGGCGGTGGGCTTGGCGACGCCGGTGCGCAGGCCCTCCATCGCCGCGTCCTCCTGCGACAGGTACTCGCGGGCGCGCACCAGCTCGATCAGGATGGTGCCCTGACGCGGGAGTTGGCCGCTCTGCCGGGCGACGTAGGCGGACCGGAAGCCGAACACCGGCTTGACCAGGTCGCTGTACTGGCCCAGCGCGAACTCCCAGTTCAGCGCGGAGCGGCCGACCTGGGCGCGGAGCGGTCCGAGCTGGTCGGCGGCGGCGACGATCTGCACGAAGCGGCCGCGCTGCGGGGCGGAGAGCTTGCCCGCGGAGGTGTCCTTCTTCTGCCGCAGCACGTCCAGGCTGCGGTCGGTGGCGGCCTTGGCCCGCTCGTAGCCGTCCCTGGCGGCCGGCGAACGCGGGTCGGCCAGGCGCTGGACGGCGGCGCGGCGCTCGTTCTGCAGGTCCCCGGTGTACTGGTCGACCGGGCCCGCGAACTCCTTGTACGTACGGCTGATCCCGAGCTGGCTCCAGACGTCCCCGGTGGTGGCGATCGTCGCGTAGGCCCACAGCGCGGCGAGCGCGACGATGGGCACCAGGAGCAGCGCGATGATCTTCGCGCGGATCGAGCTGCTGCGCAGACGCATGGAGTCCTCGGTCGGGAAGTGCCAGGCGCGGACGGGGAGCGGTGGGAATGGCGGGAGCAGTGGAGGGACGGTGTCGAGGCGCCGGTTCAGGGCCGGATCGGGGCCGAGGCGGAGCCGGGTCGGTGCTGGTACGGGGCTGGTACGGGGGGTGGCGCGGGACGGCATGGAGGGTGCCGAGGGCAAGGTCGGAGGAGGGGTTTCCGGCCACAGGTCTGCGAGACTCTACTACGCCCTCACCACTCGTTCGAGGGGCGAACCAGTCCACCGACCGGTCTCGTCCCGCACACGTCAGAAACCGGCCTCCCCCTCCCCCGCTTCGCGTCCGGAATGTCCGCCCGTGCCCGGAAATGCGGGATTGACACGAGGCCCCCGCACCCTCAGCGGTTCCTCCTCCGCACCTCCCCGGGGACGACACCACCGGAGGAGGCCGGTGCCGATCTCGTCGTGTCACCGCCACAACCCTGGGCAGTGACAGGGTGATCCGATAGTTTCGGCCCACCCCGTACTACCGGCACCGAACTGGGGAGGACTGTGCGCGAGTTCACCACCCCCGCCCCGGCCGTGCCCGAGGCCTCCGGAGGACTCGCCGACTCCCTCTACGACACCGCCGGGCGCACCCCCGACCTGGTCCAGCTGTCCTGGCGGACCGAGGACGGGCAGTGGCAGGACGTCACCGCCCGGGAGTTCCGGGACCAGGTCCTCGCCCTGGCCAAGGGTCTGCTCACCCACGGCGTGCGCTACGGCGACCGGGTCGCCCTGATGTCCCGCACCCGCTACGAGTGGACGCTGTTCGACTACGCACTCTGGTCGATCGGCGCGATCACCGTGCCGGTCTACCCCACCGCCTCCCCCGAACAGGTGCGCTGGATCCTCGCCGAGACCCAGGCGGTGGCCTGCCTGGTCGAGGACGAGGACGCCGCGATGACCGTCGGCGCGGTCTGCGACGCGCTGCCCGACCTCACCGGCATCTGGCAACTGGACCGCGACTGCGTCGCCGCGATCACCGAGGACGGCCTCGGCGTGCCCGACTCCCTGGTGCACCGCCAGCGCCTCGGCGTCGCCGCCGGGAACATCGCCACCGTCGTCTACACCTCGGGCACCACCGGCCGCCCCAAGGGCTGCCTGATCACCCACGCCAACCTGGCCGCCGAGGCGGACGCCCTGCTCGCCGGCTGGGGGGACGTCCTGCGCGACACCGGCGGCGGCCGCCCCGCCACCCTGCTGTTCCTGCCGCTCGCGCACGTCTACGGGCGGGCCGTGCAGATCGCGGCGATCCGCGGCGGCTTCCGGATCGGGCACATCCCCGAGGTCTCCACCGACGCGCTGCTGCCCGCGCTGGAGACCTTCCGCCCGACCTTCCTGCACGCCGTCCCGTACGTCTTCGAGAAGATCTTCCAGCAGGCCCGGCGGGCCGCCGAGGACGCCGGGCGCGGCGAACTCTTCGAGCAGGCCCGGCAGGTGGCCGTCGACTGGGCCGCCGCCCGGGAGCAGAAGGCCTTCGGCCGCGGCCCCGGACCGGGCCCGGCCCTGCGGCTGCGCCACCTCGCGTACGAGCGGACCGTCTACCCGAGGCTGCGGGCGGTGCTCGGCGGCCGGGTGCGCAGCGTGATGTGCGGCGGCTCCACGCTCCGGCGCGAGCTGGGCCTGTTCTTCACCGGCGCGGGCCTCCAGCTGTACGAGGGCTACGGGCTGACCGAGACCACCGCCGCGATCACCGCCAACCCGGCCGGCCGGCAGAAGCTCGGCACGGTCGGACAGCCGGTGCCGGGGGCCTCGGTGGCGATCGCCGACGACGGCGAGGTGTGGGTGCGCGGCGGCTCGGTCTTCGGCGGCTACCTCAACCATCCGCGGTGCACCGCCGAGTCCCTGGTCGACGGGTGGTTCGCGACCGGCGACCTGGGCCGGCTGGACGAGGACGGCTACCTCAGCATCACCGGCCGCAAGAAGGACCTGATCGTCACCAGCAGCGGCAAGAACCTGGCCCCGGCGGCCCTGGAGGAACGGGTCGAGGCGCACCCGCTGGTCTCCCAGTGCCTGGTGGTGGGCGACGACCGCCCGTACGTGGCCGCACTGATCACGCTCGACCCGGCCGCCCTGGCGCACTGGCTGAAGACCCACGGGCGGGAGCAGGCGGACCCGTGGACGGTGCTCGCGGACGAGGAGCTGCACGTGGAGGTCCAGCGTGCGGTGGCGGCCGCGAACACGGCCGTCTCGCGGGCCGAGTCGATCCGCGCGTTCCGGCTGCTGCCACGGGAGTTCAGCCAGGAGCAGGGGCTGCTGACGCCCTCGCTCAAGCTGCGGCGGGCGGCGATCGCCGAGCACTACGCGACGGACATCGAGGAGTTGTACCTGCCCTGAACCGGGGCTGTCCGTCTGGTCCTTGACGTACCGTCTTGTCCCTTGTGCCACAGGCAGGATGACCGCGCAGCGGCGAACTGGTTCATCCGCCGTTCCCTTGACGGCCTTATTGGTCTAGTCCATTGTTGCGACGATCCAGAGTTCCACGGTCCGATTCCGCTCACGCCCTCCCCACGGGCGTACCCCCACCTGCTGGAGTCCTCACGTGTCGATGTCCACACGCCTGTCCGCGCCCCCGTCCACACGCCTGTCCACGCGCCTGTCCGCGCTGGCCGCCTCGGTCGCCCTGCTCACCGGCCTCGCCGCACCGGCGGCCTCGGCCGACACCGCCCCGGCCGGCGGTCCGAGCGCCCAGGCCGCCCCGACCGTCAACCTCGCCACCAACCCCGGCTTCGAACTGCCCTCCCCCGACCTCGCCGACTGGGGCAGCGTCCCCGGCTGGAGCTGCACCGGCGGACCGGCCGAAGCGGCCGTCACCGCCAACGCCCCGCACACCGGCGCCTCCGCGCTGACCGTCACCCCCGCGAACGCCGACTCCACCGGGGAGTGCGCGCAGACCGTCGCGGTCCAGCCCAACACCACCTACACGGCCTCCGCCTGGGTGCGCGGCAACTTCGTCTACCTGGGCGCCACCGGCACCGGCAAGGACGTCGCACCCGCCTGGACGGAGACCACCGGCGGCGGCTGGCAGCGGCTGAGCACCCGGTTCACCACCGGCCCGAACGCGCGCAGCATCCGGCTGTACGTCCACGGCTGGTACCAGCAGGGCCCGTTCTCCGTGGACGACGTCCGGGTGGACGGCCCCGCACCCGCCCCGGCCGTCGCCGCCGGCTCCGTCCCCACCAACGACAAGGTCGTCTTCTTCACCGTGGACGACGGCTGGCAGCGCACCCCCGAGGCGGAACGGTTCATCGCCGACCACCGGCTGCCGATCACCGCCTTCCCGCTGCCGATGCCGGCCGCCACCGACCCGGACTTCTTCCGGCGGGTCACCGCCGTACCCGGCTCCTCGGTCCAGGACCACAGCGTCTCCCACACCGACCTCAGCACGCTCCCGCTGGAACGGCAGCAGGTCGAGATCTGCGACGCCCGTGACTCCATGACCCGCATCTTCGGCACCACGCCGACGTTCTTCCGCCCGCCGTACTTCACCTGGAACGCCGACACCCTGCAGGCCGCCGCCAACTGCGGCATCCGCACCGTGCTCACCGCCGACGCGGACTTCAGCTGGGGCGCCGCCAACATCTGGCACCCGGGCCTGCTGCAGCCGGGCGACGTCGTCCTGATGCACTGGACCGACACCCTCGCCTCCGACCTCCAGCGCGCCCTCGCCGCCGCCGACGCCGCCGGGCTCAAGCCGGCCGGCCTGGTCGACTACCTCCGCTGACGGGCACCGTCCGGGCCTGACGGACGCGCCGCCGCCTCCGAGGGGGCGGCGGCGCGTCGCCGTTCGCTCGGGCGCTCCCGCGCTCCGGCACTCAGACTCCGAAGACGTCTCCCGTCGATCCGATCAGGCGCGCTTCGAAGTCGGCCGCGGAGGTGATGTCCTGGGCCGGGATCGCACCGCCCGCCTCGTGCTCCCCCGCCGTGACCAGCTTCTCCTCCCAGCCGGCGGCCAGGTAGGACACGTCCGCCCAGCCCCCGCGGAAGAGCACCACCTCCAGTTCCCCACCGGTCAGCGGGTCGGCCAGCCGCAGGCCGACCGAGTCCGGATCGACGACCCGGGAACGGTCCGTCTCCAGCGGCGGCGGCCACGGTGCGAGCCAATCACGCCAGGTGAGCGGGCCCACCGTCAGTCGGGCCGCACGCCACCCCGGGGCCCGGGCGGCGATCCGCGCGGCGGCGTCGTCGAGGTCCACCACACGTTCCACGGCAGCTTCCGGTTCCTCTCAGGCGGCGATCGTCCTCGTTGACAGCGTGTCCGCGGCCTGGCTCTAATGGGGGCGTGCAGCGCGGCGTCGGCCACAGAGTAGTGGGCCGGCCGACAGCCGAGCGAGCACCTTTCCGAAGGGACGATGCGCGATGAGCACTCTCTCCGCTTCCCTGATCTGACGCCGGGCGGTCACCGCGCTGCCCGCGTGCGCGAACCGTGCCCCGTGACGGACGCCGCCGTACACGCGACCAGCCGTATCACCGGCTCCGGAGCTCGGCACTCGGCACAGCAGGTGACCGCGACTTCCCCTTTCCTCTCTGGAGATCCACCACACACGCATGCCCATGTCCTTCAACCAGAACGTCATCGAGGAGTTCCGCGCCAACGGCGGGCGGGTCGGCGGCCCGTTCGAGGGCAGCGACCTGCTGTTGCTGACCACCACCGGGGCACGCTCCGGGCGGCCGCACACCGTGCCGCTCGGGTACGTCCGGGCGGAGGGGCTGCTCCTGGTCGTCGCCTCGGCCGCCGGGGCGCCGGAACACCCCCAGTGGTACCGCAACCTCCTCGCCCACCCGGTGGTCCGGGTCGAGATCGGCGCCGAGGCCATCGACAACGCAGGATTCGGCGTCGAGGCCTTCGACACCGTCGCCGTGCCCGCCGAAGGCGACCGCCGGGAACGGCTGTTCGCCGCCGTCGTCCGGCAGGCTCCGGGTTACGGCGACTACCAGGCGCACACCGACCGGGAGTTGCCGGTCGTCGTCCTGGAACGACCCGAGCCGCCCTCCGTCAGCCCCGCCCCGGTGGTGCGCAGCCTCGCCGACAAGCTGCTGGAGGCGCACACCTGGCTGCGCGCACAGCTGCGCCACGTACGGGAGGCAGCGCACGCCCACCTCCCGGGCCGACCGGCCCCGCTCGGGCTGCAGCTGCGCCAGCACTGCCTGGCCTTCTGCGACGGGCTGACGCACCACCACACCGGCGAGGACACCGCCGTGTTCCCCGCCCTCGCGCGCAGCCACCCGGAGCTGGCCGACGTCCTGGCGCGGCTCGACGAGCAGCACCGGGCCATCGGGCGGATCAAGGAGGAGCTGGTGGCCCTGCTGGCCGGGATCACGGTCACCGAACCGGAGCGGCTCCGTACGGAGCTGGACCGGATGTCCGCCGAACTGGAGGCGCACCTCGACTTCGAGGAGGCGGAACTCCTGCCGGTCCTCGCCGGCATCCCCTTCCCGCCGACCGGACCGGCCTCGGCCAGGCCCGCGCCGAACGGATCCGCGCCGAACGGCCGCTGAAACGGCGGTGCCGCCGTCCCCTCCCGAAGCGTGGGAGGGGACGGCGGCACCGGCATGCCCCAGGACGGGACAGTGCCCGTCGGAGCCCGTCCATTACGACGGTCCGCCGAAGCGGTTCGCTACGGCGGTCCGCCACGACGACCGCTGCGGGCCGATCCGGCTCCTACGGCCCTTACGGCCTACCGTCCTCAGGACGCCGAGAACACCGGCAGGTAGCCGCCGGACTGGCCGGCCGCCTTCGGGTGGTAGCTCTCGTCGACCGGCAGGGTGGCGCTGTTCAGCCAGGTGGTCAGCGAGCCGCAGATCTCGTGCTCGGTGAAGACGTTGCGGACGTCGCCGAAGGCGAAGCCGGCGTTGGCGGCCCGCTTGGCGAGGACGCCGTCCAGGGTGTCGGCGGCACTGTTGATGGCGGCGCGAGCCGTGTCGCCGATGCCGAAGATGCAGCTGCCGCCGATCTTGTAGATGTGCGGGTAGCCCATCACCACGACGTGGGCGTTGGGGGACTTCGACTTGATCGCCGAGTACACCTTGTCCAGCTGGCCGGGCAGGGTGGTGGTGGCGTAGTTCTTGGCGGTGTTGACGGCGTTGACGCAGTCGGACTCCGAACCGAGGACACAGGTCTGCATGGTGTCGGCGAAACCGGCGTCGTTGCCGCCGACCGAGATGCTGACCAGCGTGGTGCCGGCGTCCAGGGCGGAGATCTGGCTGTTGAGGATGTCACCGGTCTTGGCGCCCGAACAGGCCACGAACTTGAAGGAGGACGGCGCGTGCGCGTTCTTCCAGAGGTACGCGTACGCGTTGGTGCTGCGCTTGCAGCTGCCGCTGTCGCTCAGGTAGCTGCCGGCACCGACGCCGGAGGAGTACGAGTCCCCGAGGGCCACGTAGTTGACACCGGCGGCGTTCGCGGACGACGCGGCGAAGAGCGTCGTCATGGTGAGGCCTGCCGCTACGGCGGCGATGGACAGGGCACGGGCAGGGCGGATCATCGCATCTCCAGTGGGGTGGCGTGGCGAGGGTCACAGAAGTGATACCAGGCGGTAGCCAAACCCGGAAGCGGTCATGCCAAGGATATTGACGGGCCGTCCGACAGCCCGGAGATGAATTGCCGCCGACAATCCGGGATTTCGCCCAGGTCAGCGGGGGTACGCGGTGACGCGCGTAGCGCAGCGCGCGTAGACCGGCAACTTGCGGAAGTTCTGTGCACGGTAAGCGGGGGGCTGCCGCCCGGTTACCGCCGAGTCAGATTCGAAGCGGGTGCCGAGGGACGCAGGGGGGGCTGACGGAACACCTCAAGGCACGTCAGAAGGTGGGCGGAACAGGGCATCGGCGGAACCGGTGAAATTCACCGGTGAGCCTGATCGGACCCGTGCGGCTGATTGGACGCGTGCGGCTGACGGTTGACGTCCGCCATGGCCGCGCCTGCCGTACGTGCCGCGCGATGTGGCAGCGCGTCAAGGCAGCACGGCGGGACACCACGCCAGGGCAGCGCATCAGGGCGCCCCGCCAGGAGGTCGCGCAGGGGTACGGCGACGCGCGTGGTCAGCCGTGCACGCCGGGGCGGCCACCACCGAGGTGCACGGCACCCGGGTAGACGGCGCCCGGGGAGACCGTGCAGCCCTCGACCGGCAGCTCCTCGATCGCCTCGTTCGCGGCCGCTGGCACGCCGAGCCAGCGCGCGGCGGTGGCGACCGCCGCGCGGGCCTGACGCAGGCCGGGCGCGCCCCAGCCGAGCAGCTCGACGGCGAGGCCCGGCGCGACCAGCAGTCGCCGGTAGTGCCGGCCCGAGGCCGGGTCGGCCACGCTCGGGCCGACCTCCCGCAGCGCCGCCGCCATCCGGACCCGCGCGCACTCGTGCCCGCCGTTCGCCGAACCGACCCGGTCGTAGAGGTAGCCGAGGTAGTACGGCCGGCCGATCACGGCCTGCGCCTCCTCGGCGGCCTCCCGGGCCAGGGCGGCCGCCGGATCACCGCCGTCCTCCGGCTCCAGCGACCCGCCGGGCAGCGAGCAGATCCCGTCCCTGGGGTTCACCAGCGTCAGCACCCGCCCGTCCGGTGCGAACAGCCACCCCCAGGACTGCTTGACCGGCAGCCCCTCCGGCACCTGCTCGCCCGGCCGCCACGGCCAGCCCGCGGTGGGACGCCGCCGCACCTTCCCGAGCAGTTCGGCGATCTCCGCGCTGTACTCGATCGGGCTCATGCTCTCGCCCCGCGGCGCTCGGCGGGGGTGCTCGCCCCTGCGCACCCCCTGGCACCGAGCTCGCTCCGCTCGCTCATCCGTCCCCCTCTCGCTGTCGGGCTTCGCCGGACCGGCGGTGCGCGGGGAGGACCTGCAGGGCGCGGTACGGAGCGGCCGGAGCGGCGGCGTGGGGCACCGCACGCTCCTGCTGTTGATCTTCTCCGAATCTTCCCCGAACAGGCGGTCGATGAACAGTCCCCAGCGCCGCATGGTGGACGCGGAGGCGGCGAACGCGGTGGACGCGGAGGCGGCGAGCCCCTCGATCACCCCAGCGGCCCACCCCCTTCCCCGGCGCCCCGGAAGCCGGGCAGCGGGAACCCGGGCCGAGGGTCCACCCCGGGCGGGAACGGCATCCCACGCGCGGCGTCGTCGGCCAGCTCGTCGAACACCTCGTGCGCCGTCATCGGCCGCAGCCGCCCGCCGGTCAACGCCCAGCCGAGCACCGGCGGCCGGAGCCCGGCGTCGTCGGCCGGGGAGGCCGGACCCCTGGCCGGGGCGGACCGGCCGTCGGCCCGACCGGCGGCCCGGACACCCGCCGACGGATCGCCGTGCAGCAGCAACGACCCCTCCCCGCCCAGGGCGACGCCCGCCGCGAGCGTGACGCAGAACGCCTCGGCGTCCCGCCCGGCCGGGTACAGCCGCCCCTCCTCCACACAGACGTCCACCGCCGAGGTGAGCTCCTCGCCGTCCTCCGGGCCGTGGCAGCGCAGCGTCAGCAGGTGACACCCCTCCCCCGCGCCCTCGGCGAGGGCCAGGTAGACGGACGTCACGTACCGCATCACGGCCGCCATCCGGAACTGCCCGTCCGGATCCTCGCCGACGGCGTCCAGCAGGGCCGCGCAGGCCACGGACATCCGCACCCGCGCCCGGTGGTCGTCCAGCAGCACCGGGAGCAGCTCGGCCAGCCGCTCCCCCGCGTAGACGAACGGCTCCCCCGCCAGCTCGGGATCGCCCGCGTAGGCGACCCGGGCGGCGGGCATCCGGGGATCGAGGCCGAGCGCCTCGCAGTAGTCCTCGAAGTCGCCCGCCTCCAGGACCCGCAGGTGCACCTCCAGCCCCTGCCGGTGCAGGGCCGTGAGCTGCTCCTCCGCCCGCCGCAGGTAGGCCTGGTGCCCGAGCCCGCCGAACAGCCCGTACCGCGCCAGCCCGGCGAAGTCCCCGGCGTCGACGGCCAGGGCCACCGCCACCGGCTGGGGCGGCGGCGCGCCCCGGACCCGCCCGCCGAGCCC
>NZ_LFVW01000397.1:0-10944 GCF_001182915.1 Kitasatospora sp. MY 5-36 | reverse complement strand
CGACCGCGGCCAGCGCACCCGCCAGCGCCACCGGCACCACCAACGCGTCGGCCAGTGCCGCTCCCGCCCGACGCCGCCCCCGCCCGCTCCCGCCGGCCACCGTCACTGCGCGCTCCCTGCTCCGACCCGCTGATCCGGCCCCCATTCTCCCCGATCCCCCCGCCGGCCCGGCACCCCCTCCCACCCCGCCCGCCGCACGGCCCCGCCCCTCACCGGGCGCCCGTCCCCCACCACCTCCCGGGACCAGGTACCCTAGGCTCTCGTCGTGCGCCCGGTCGGGCCACGGCAGGGGGCGCGTAGCTCAGTGGTAGAGCGCTGCTCTTACAAAGCAGATGTCGGCGGTTCGAAACCGTCCGCGCCCACAGCAGGGAGCCCGGTGCCCCCGACCGGGATGGTCGGGGGCACCGGGCTCTCGTGGTGTCGGCGCCGGGGCCGGGTCAGACCTCGAGGACCCGCAGGGCGGGGTGGTCGACCGTGTTGAGGTAGAGCTTCTCCTTGGTGCCCTCCTGCTCCAGCTCGACGACCAGCCGGTAGCGGTACAGGCCGGGCTTGGCGGTGCTGAGCACGGTGCCGGCCCAGTAGTAGTAGACCGGGGTCAGCGGGGAGCGCATGCGGTCGGGCATGCCGTAGATCTTGAGCTCGGTGAAGAGCTTCCGCTCGGCCACGTCCTCCTCGTCACCCAGTTCGGTGTCGAGGACCACGATGTTGTTGATCTTGGGCATGGGCGGCCAGGTGCCGTCCAGCCGCCGCTCCATGTCGAGCGGGCGGATGATCCAGTTGATCACCTGGCCCTGCTTGCAGACCGTCTCCAGCTGCCGGGTGCCCTGGCCGGACCCGCCGACGCTGTTGTCCATCATGTACATCGCGTCGCCCAGCGAGCGGTTGGCCGTGGCCCGCTCCATGTTCACGAGCGTGACGACGTTGAGCTGGACCGAGTTCAGCTGCCCGGGGTTCTGCTTCCCCTCGGTGGCGCTGCTTGCCGTGGTTGTCAAGGTTCCTCCTTCGAGCGCGCCGCTCCGGGCGGTCCACCCGCCCGGAGCCGTCCGTTGCGCGGAGCGGTCAGGTGGCCCGGCCGACCAGGACGGGCGACACGGTGGTGGTGATCGGCTCGGCCTGGGTGCCCAGCCGGAACCGGATCCGGTACGGCACGGGGGACGCGGCGTCCTTCTTCACCGTCCCGGTCCAGTAGGCGACGTCGGTGCCCGGGTACACCTTCCGGACCGGCTCGCACACCTCGTGGTCGATCTCGATCCCGTCGATGGCCACGTAGGCCTCGCACTCGAGCGCCAGCACGTTCCAGAGCAGCTGGTCGCCGGCCTTGACCTTGGTCCGCAGCTCCTCGGTGCCGAAGTCGGCGGACCCGCCGGCCTTGTTGGTGTCGTACAGGTACAGGTGGCCGTGGGTGCTCTGGGGCGCCAGCATGCCCACGCAGTCCACCACCGCGGTGATCGAGATCGGGCGCTTCGGCGTGGTCTTCAGCCGTGGCTTGGTGGTCATCTACTCCTCCTCGTCCTTACGGGGACTTCCTGGGACAGCGGTTCAGCCGAAGGCGGCCGGGGCGATCGGCAGGTAGCCCACGCCCGCCCCGGTGAAGCCGTTCCGCTTGGGCTCCGCGGTGATCCGGAGCTTCGACTCGCAGGTGAGGTTGACCGGCTCCCAGGTCCACTCGCCCGCCCGCTGGATCAGCTCGTGGAGCTGGATCCGCATCTTGTAGCTGTACGTGCCGGGCCGGGAGGTGTCGATCGTCGCCGACCAGTACCAGCCGTCGGTGACCAGGTCCGGGGAGCCGTACTCGGCCGGGTAGATGATCTTCTCGTCCACCGCCTCGCCGAAGATGTCGGTGATCACCGGCGCCGGGTAGCTGTGGGTGTCCTGGCCGTGGTCGGAGACCACCCGGCCGGTGACGTCCAGGACCCGCTGCCCGGAGAGGGCCGCGGTGCGCGAGGCGCCGTTGACCCTGGTGCCGACGGTCTGCCGGATCCGGGTGAGCGCGGCCTCGGTGTCGCCGTTCGCGACCCCGGCCTTCTCGCTCAGGTTCGCGAGCTCCGCCAGCGCCTCCTTCTCGGCCGCCCGCGCCCGGGTGGTCTGGTAGCCGCGGGGCACCGTCGGGGGGATCGAACCGAGGCTGTACGGGAGCCAGTTGAGCACCTGCTCGCCGGCCTGCGAGCCGTCGCTCCAGTAGCTGCCGTTGATCGCGGTGACCAGCTCGCCGGTGCCCTGGTTCAGGGAGCCGTGGAGCTTCATGTTGTCGAACAGATAGGTGTTGCCGGTCAGCGTCCGGGACTCCAGCGCGTTGCCGACGTCCACGAGCACGATGATCGCCAGTTGTTGGGCCATGCGCCCACCCTCCTTGTCGGTGTTCCGCCTACAGGCACATCAGTGCGGGCGAGTCGATGTGCAGCACGCTGTGCTCGCCCTCGTACATCTGGAGCTCCAGCCGGTACCGGTACGGCACCCCGGGCACCAGGTACGGCGGGACCACGCCGGACCAGACGTTGAGGTCCAGCTGGCCGGCCGACACCCGGTGGTCGGCGGGCGCAGCGCCGTCCGCGCCGTCCGCCGCACCGGCGTCCACGCCCTCGACCGCGGAGCCGGCCGGAGCGGCGGGGTCGACGCCGTACGCGGCCGCGTCCGCGGCCCCGTCCGCCGGCACGAAGCTGATGCTCCGGATCTCGACGGGCGTCTGCAGGTCCACCGCCAGGGCGGACCACTGGACCACCTGGCCGGGGACCACCACGGTGACCAGGTCGGGCGTCCCCTGGTTCTTGCTGTCGAACGACCCGTCGTCGATCAGGCAGAGGTTGCCGTTGAGCAGCGACTTGTCCGAGAGCGCGCCGATCACGTCCACCACGACGGCGATGTTCACTTGCGGTTTCATCCTCACTCCATTCCTCGAACCAACGTTCCGGAGCGGCGGTCGTACCGCCCCGCCGGCTTGGTCAGCCCCGGTCGCGCACCAGCGGCACCTTGCCGACCGACGTCCGCTCGATCTCCGTGGACGCCCGGGGCACGAACTTGACCAGGAACCGGTAACCGGTCTTCTCGATCGAGGCGGGGTTCGCCTCGCCCTGGTTGAACAGCGAGAGCGAGCGGGGCAGCGCGTTGACGAAGACGTGCTGGACCCCGTACGGGCCGAGCGCGGCGTCCATCCGGTACGTCAGACCGGCGACGTCGTCGACCGAGGCCAGCAGCGTGATCGTCTTGCCCTCGCGGTGGTTCACGAACTGGATCTCGTGGGCCACCACGTCCAGGTCCATCGCGGTGGCCTTGAGCAGGTCGTCCCGCACCGCCTCGTACGCGCGCGGGGCCGAGTACTGGCTGTCGTTCAGGTGCAGGATGTCCCCGGTGCGGCCGGCGAACTCGAACTGGCCGGTCTTCAGCCCGGGCCCGTCCAGCCGGGGGCGGCGGATCATCCGGTCGCCCAGCTTCAGCCGCAGCAGCGGGGCCTCGTGCCCGTGCAGCCGGGTGACGACCAGCTCGCCCTCCTCGCCCTCGGCGACCCAGCGGCCCTTCTCGTCGACGATCTCCACCAGGTGCAGCCCGGGCACGGCCGCCAGGCAGGGGGACTCCTCCGTCAGCTGCAGCCCGATGGTCTCGGCCTGGGTGGCGGCGAAGTAGCTGAGGATCGACAGGTTCGGGTACATCGCCTTGAGCTCCGCCCGCTTGCGCTGCGGCAGCACCCCGCTCCCGTACAGCGCCACCCGGAAGCTCTCCTTGGCCTCCTGGCTCATGCCCGCGCCCAGCTCGCTGAGGATCGCGATGCCGGCGGTGATCCCCATCAGCGCCTTCGGGCCGGGGTAGGAGAACATGTGCTCCAGCACCGGGGCGGTGACCGGTCCAGCGCCGATGTAGTTGACCCCCGGCACCTGGGCCAGCACGCCGCCCACCATGGTGCCGCTGCTCCACATCTGGTAGTCCGCCAGCGTGGTGTACAGCCACTTGGGGTCGGTGCCGGGCAGGTACTTGGCGAGCTGGTAGGTGCCCATGAAGCGGCCGGCCACCTCGTAGGTGTCCCGCAGCTCCCGCAGCGAGTACACCGACTCCAGGGGCGTCCCGCCGCTGGTGCCGCCGCTGGCCACGATCTCGAAGCCGCCGCGCGCCAGCGGCACCACCATGCCCGGGCGCGAACCCATGAAGAACTCGCGCTGGGTCTCCTTGTCCGACAGCGGGATCCGCTGCCAGTCCTCGTACGTCCGCGGGGCGGCGTCGACGCCGGCGCCCGACAGGCGGCTGCGCCAGAGCGGGTTGAGCCGCACCGTGTTGACCATCTGCTGCAGGCGGCGCAGCACCAGGGCGTCCTGGAGCTCGTGCGACACCTCGCTGTACGGCGCCTGGCAGACCCGCTCGCACTCGCGGAGCTTGCTCGCGAACGAGGGGAGCTTCTCCACCGCGTCGACCGACTCCGGATTCAGCTCCCACTCGGGGATCAGCCAGCTCGCCAGTTCGTCGATGCCGCCGGGTGCCGCCGGCCGGTCGGGCGCGACACTCACTGCACTCATCGTCAATTCCCCGTCCTTCTGTTATTCACGTGTTCATGTGCCGTCGTTCGTTCGGCAGGGATTGTTCGGGCACGGTTCTTCGGCGGCCCTCAGCGGGCGTCGGCCAGGAGGTCGGTACCGACCCGCCTGATCTCGCCGAGCAGCATCCGGAAGTGTTCGGCGGTGATCTGGTGGTTCATCATCACCACGCGCAGGGCGGCTACCCCGTCGATGTTCACCTTGGAGATGAAGAAATTCCCCCGGATTTTGATCCGGTTCCTGATCGCCACCTGGAGGCGGTGCACGCCGTCGTCCGGAAGTTCTGCCGGTCGGTAGCGGAAGCACAGGATGTTGGCCTCCGGGCGGTGCAGCGTCTCGAAATCCGGCTCGTCCAGGAGAATCCGGTGGATTTCCCCGGTCAGGTCGCAGAGGTACTCGATCTTCTCGGCGAACAGGGCCGGGCCGTAGACGGACCAGAGGGTCCACAGCGGCATGATCATGGGCCGCTTGGTGCACTCGAAGTTCCGGGCTCCGCTGTCGAGCTCGGTGTAGCGGTCCGGCTCCTCGTCGAAGACGTAGCTGGCGCGTTGCTGGAAGGCCCCGAGGCTGTCCTCCTTGTTCCGGTAGAACAGCAGCGTGCAGGGCGCCGGGACGAACATCATCTTGTGCGCGTCCCAGGCCACCGAGTCGACCTTCTCGATGCCCCGCAGCTTGTGCCGGAGCCGGTCGGAGACCAGCAGGCTGGCGCCGTGGGCGCCGTCCACGTGCAGCCAGATGCCGGCTTCCCGGGCGATGTCGGCGAGTCCGTCGAGCGGGTCGAAGGCGCCGACCGAGGTGGTGCCGGCCGAGGCGACCAGGGCGAACACCTTCAGCCCCCGCTGCTCGGCCGCCGCCAGGGCGGGCCGCACTTGCTCCAGGCAGATCTGCTGCTCCGCGTTGATCGGCAGGCGGACGATCTGCGACTCGCCGATCCCCAGGATCCCGGCCGCCCGCGAGACGCTGTAGTGCACGTCCGCGCCGACCGCGATGGCCGGGCGGGGCAGACCGTCCCCCGACGGACTGCCGTCCGACCAGAAGCCGGGGAACATCTTGTTCCTGGCTGCCAGCAGCGCGGTCAGATTGGCCAGCGACCCGCCCGAGGTGGTCACCATGGCGAAGGAGTCCGGTTCCCACCCGATGAAACGGTTCAGCTCCTCGGCCATGATGCGCTCCGCCACGCTGGGCAGCTGGCCGGCCTCGTAGAACGAGGACGGCTGGTTGACCACCGAGCTGACGAAGTCGACGACCCCGCCCAGCGGCACCACGCCCGAGAACTGCCGGCCCATGTACCCCGGCGAGTGGACCTGGATCCCCGTCCTGATGTACAGGTCGGTGATCGCGTCCAGCCGCTTCTCGTCGAAGGCCGCGATCTTCTCGCGCTCGGAGGTCATCAGGGCCCTGGCGGCCAGGGTCAGCGTTTCGGGGCCGATGAGTTCGAGCCCTCTGATCGAGGAATCGGCCAGATGGCTTTCGAGCCGGTTCAGTACCGTCTCGGAATTCTCCCGGAACAGCTCGGGGTCGAACGTGTCCGCCGGCATTCCGCCGTCGCACGGTTTTCCGACCCCGGGAGTTGCGGAGCGACTCGGCTTCTGAGCGCCGAGCAGCGATCCGACTCCGCTTTTTTGCTCGATCGTCTTCTGATTCGAGCGAGATTCCACCATAGGAGCCCCCCAATGGCCCTTGTTGAGGACATCGAGACTTTCCCTTTCCGGAACGGTGCATGTCCAGCTGGGTCACTCCAACGGGTGAATCTTCGTTTTTTATCGGCGTTCGATTGCGGCCCGTCGCTGAACGACTCCGGTGTGTCACATTCGGCATCGATGCTGGCCAGGGTGGTAGGGCGGCTTGTCACATTTCGAACATTGCAATCGAACGTCGAGGTTGTTATTCGAACGCCAGCCGGGAATGTGCCGTTTTGGCCCCCGGGTCCGCCCGACGGGCCGATTCCGCCCCTTCTGGCCGGTAACGGACCAGGACCGCCGCCCGGTCCTCGTGCCGCACCCGCTACGGGGGCCGGCGATCCCGGGTGATAGGGAGGTGGGATGGCTGAGGTGGCGTTCGACGCGGTGCTGTGCGATGTGGACGGCGTGATCCGGTTCTTCGACGGGAGCCGGGTGGCCGAGCTGGAGCGGGCGGCGGGACTGGCGGAGGGGAGCACGGCGGAGGTCGGGTTCGCGCCGGAGAACGACCTCCCGCTGCTGCTCGGGCGGATCGGGAAGGCGCAGTGGGTGGACTCGATCGCGCGGGGGCTGGCCGGCCGGGTGACGGACGCACAGGCGCGCGCCCTGGCGCAGGCGTTCGCGGACTCGCCGTTCCGGGCGGACGAGGCGGTGGTGGGGCTGCTGCGGCGGGCCCGGGAGCACTGCCGGGTGGTGCTGGTGACCAACGCGACGGCGTGGCTGGACGAGGACCTGGCGCTGCTGGGGCTGACGGACCTGGCGGACGAGGTGGTGAACAGCTCCCGGGTGGGCAGCGCCAAGCCGGACCGGCGGATCTACGAGATCGCCGCCGAGCGGGCCGGGGTGGCGCCCGAGCGGTGCCTGTTCGTCGACGACCGCCAGGAGAACGTGGACGCGGCGGTGGCGCTGGGCATGACCGGGGTGCGCTACCGGGAGCCGGAGGACCTGCGGCGGGCGCTGGCGGCGGTGCTGGACGGGCGGCGGGCGCTGGCGGCGGTGCTGGACGGGCGGGGGGTGCTGGGCTGAGGGGGTGTTGGGCTGAGGGGGCTCGGGCCGGCGGGCGGTGCACGGGCTGAGGGGGCTCGGGCCGGCGGGCCGTGCTCGGCGGCGGGTGGCGGGGCCGGGGGCGCCGGGCGAGGATCGGGGGGACCGGTCGGACCCCTGGGAGCGGTGGGCGGATGGCTGAGCAGGTCGGGGAGCAGGTCGGGGAGCAGGCCGGGGGGTCGCGGGCGGAGCTGTCCTCGCGCCTGAACTGGCTGCGCGCGGCCGTGCTGGGGGCCAACGACGGCGTGGTGTCGACGGCGGGCATCCTGACCGGCGTGGCGGGTGCGGCGGGCTCCCGGACGGCGCTGCTCGCGGCCGGGGTGGCCGGGCTGCTGGCCGGGGCGATGTCGATGGCGGCCGGCGAGTACGTCTCGGTCAGCACCCAACGGGACACCGAGCGGGCCGCGTTGGCGCGGGAGCGGCGGGAGCTCGCGGAGGACCCGGAGGGGGAGCTCGACGAGCTGACCGACTACTACCGGGGCAGCGGGCTGGCGGACGGCCTGGCCCGGGAGGTGGCGACGGCGCTGACCGAGCGGGACGCGCTGGCCGCCCACGCGCAGACCGAACTCGGCATCGACCCCGACGTGTTGACCAACCCCTGGGAGGCGGCACTGGCCAGCGCGGCGGCGTTCACGCTGGGCGCGCTGGTGCCGCTGCTGGCGGTGCTGCTGCCGCCGGAGTCGTGGCGGCTGGTGGTGACGGTGGTGGCGGTGGTGGCCGCGCTGACCCTGTCGGGCTGGGCGAGCGCCCGGCTGGGGGGTGCCGGTCCGGCCCGGGCGGTCCTGCGCAACGTCGTGGGCGGGTTGCTGGCGATGGCGGTGACGTACAGCGGTGGCGTGCTGCTGGACCAGGTCACCGGGTGATCGCGCCCCCGGCCGTACGGGCGGACGGGCGGACCGTGGCGGCGGGGCCCGGGCACGCCGGGTGACGGCCCCGGTCGGCTCGACGGGCGGGCCGGTCCGGCCTGTGTTTGTGTGGCTGCAAACCGCTTGGGAGAGGTGACTTGCCGTGACCATGCCCCCGTTCGGATCGAACGATCCGTTCTCCGACCTGCTCAGCCGGTTCTTCGGGATGAGCCCGCTGGCCTCCCCGCCCGCCGTGCAGCGGGTGCCGATCGGGCGGCTGCTCAGCGAGTCCTCGCAGGAGCTGCTCGCGCTGGCCGCGCAGCGGGCGGCCGAGGACGGCTCCAGCGACCTCGACACCGCGCACCTGGCCTGGGCGGCCACCCGGGTGGACCCCTCGCGCCGGATGCTGGAACGGGCCGGGATCGACCCGGACCGGCTCTCCGGCGACCTGGAGCACGCCCTGCCGTCCGGCAACCCCGAGACGGTGGACGGCCGGCCGGCGCTCACCCCCTCGGCCAAGCGCGCGCTGCTCGCCGCGCACGCCCGCTCGCAGGAGGCCGGGGCCTCGTACATCGGCCCGGAGCACATCCTCGGCGCGCTGCTCGACCAGGAGCGCTCGGGCGCCGGGGTGGCGCTGCGCAACGCGGCGCCCTCGCAGGAGGCGCTGAAGTCGGTGCTGGAGGGCCGCGGCACCGGCGGCGAGCGCAGCAGTACGGGCGCCCACCCGAGCGAGACGCCGACGCTGGACGAGTACGGGCGCGACCTCACCGAGGAGGCGCGCTCGGGCCGGCTGGACCCGGTGGTGGGCCGGGCCGAGGAGATCGAGCAGACCGTCGAGATCCTCTCCC
The DNA here is from genome assembly GCF_001182915.1 of Kitasatospora sp. MY 5-36. Classification (NCBI taxonomy): domain Bacteria; kingdom Bacillati; phylum Actinomycetota; class Actinomycetes; order Kitasatosporales; family Streptomycetaceae; genus Kitasatospora; species Kitasatospora sp. MY 5-36. The sequence continues at coordinate 2,011 of NZ_LFVW01000397.1, read as the reverse complement.
GGCGGACCAAGAACAACCCGGTGCTGATCGGTGAGCCGGGCGTCGGCAAGACCGCGATCGTCGAGGGCCTGGCCCAGCGGATCGTCTCCGGGGACGTGCCGCAGAGCCTCAGGGAGAAGCGGGTGGTCACCCTCGACCTGACCGCGCTGGTGGCCGGCTCCAAGTACCGGGGCGAGTTCGAGGAGCGGCTGAAGAACGTGATCGACGAGGTCACCGCGGCCGAGAAGAGCGTGATCCTGTTCCTGGACGAGCTGCACACCGTGGTCGGCGCGGGCGGTGGCGGCGAGGGTTCGATGGACGCCGGCAACATCCTCAAACCGGCGCTCGCGCGCGGTGAGTTGAGCGTGGTCGGCGCGACCACGCTGGACGAGTACCGCAAGCACGTGGAGAAGGACGCCGCGCTGGAGCGCCGCTTCCAGCCGGTGCTGGTGCCCGAGCCGAGTGTCGAGGAGACGATCGAGATCCTCCAGGGGCTGCGCGACGCGTACGAGGCGCACCACCAGGTGCGGTTCACCGACGAGGCGCTGGACGCCGCGGCGACGCTCTCCGACCGGTACGTCAGCGACCGCTTCCTGCCCGACAAGGCGATCGACCTGCTGGACCAGGCCGGTGCGCGGGTCCGGCTGCGCAGCCTGAGCGGCTCCACCGAGGCGACCGGGGTACGGGACCGGATCACCAAGCTGAAGCGGGAGCTGGACGAGGCCGTCGCGGACGAGGAGTTCGTCCGGGCCGCCAACCTGAAGACCGAGCTGCGGCAGACCGAGGACGAGCTGGCGGCGGTCGCCGAGTCCCGCGAGGAGGTCGTCGACGTGACGGCCGACGACATCGCGCAGGTGCTCTCCTCCCGGACCGGCATCCCGGTCGCGGAGCTGAACGCGACGGACAAGGAGCGGCTGCTCAAGCTGGAGGACCACCTGCACCAGAAGGTGATCGGCCAGGACGAGGCGGTCACCGCGGTCTCCCAGGCGGTGCGCCGCGGCCGGGCCGGGATGGGCGACCCGGAGCGCCCGACCGGCTCCTTCCTCTTCCTCGGGCCGACCGGCGTCGGCAAGACCGAGCTGGCGAAGGCGCTGGCGGCACTGCTGTTCGGCGACCCGGACCGGATGATCCGCTTCGACATGAGCGAGTTCCAGGAGAAGCACACCGTCTCCCGGCTGGTCGGCTCCCCGCCCGGGTACGTCGGCTACGAGGAGGCCGGGCAGCTGACCGAGGCGGTGCGCCGCAAGCCGTACAGCGTGCTGCTCTTCGACGAGGTGGAGAAGGCCCACCCAGACGTCTTCAACCTGCTGCTCCAGGTGCTGGACGACGGGCGGCTGACCGACTCCCAGGGGCGTACGGTCGACTTCCGCAACACCGTGGTGATCATGACCAGCAACATCGGCTCGCAGCGGATCCTCGACCACGCGGGCAACGTGGACGAGATCAGGGACGACCTGATGCGGGACCTGCGGCAGCACTTCCGGCCGGAGTTCCTCAACCGGATCGACGAGGTGATCGTCTTCCACGCGCTCACCCGGAAGGACCTGCTGTCGGTGGTGGACCTGCTGCTGGAGCGCAGCCGGCGGCGGCTGCGGGCCCAGGACGTCCGGCTGGAGGTCACCGAGGCGGCCAAGGAGTACCTGGTCAACCGGGGCTACCAGCCGGAGTTCGGGGCCCGGCCGCTGCGCCGGACGATCCAGTCGGAGCTGGACAACCGGATCTCCAACCTGCTGCTGGACGGTTCGGTGCGGGAGGGGGACACCCTGATCGCGGAGGTCAGCGACGGGGAGCTGGTGGTCACGCTGGCGCGGCCGGAGGCCTCGGCCACCTTCGAGGAGGCGGAGGCGAAGGCCGCCGCCGCTGCCGCCGAGGGCTGATCCGGTCGCGGCGGGCCTGGTTCGGGCGTACTCCAGGGGGAGTACGCCCGAACGCCACTGCTGGAGGACGCGTACGGGCGCGGCGCGGGTCTAGCTTGTGGGCATGATGCCGCCCACCTCCCCGCCGAGCTGGCCTCCTTCAAGCCGACCCTGAT
>NZ_LFVW01000396.1:0-15495 GCF_001182915.1 Kitasatospora sp. MY 5-36 | reverse complement strand
TCACCGTGCACCGGGCCGCCGCGGCCTCGCTCACCCAGCTCACCCTCAACGCCGAGCGCGCCCCGCTGACCGACCCGCTGGTGCGCCGGGCCCTCACCCGGGCCGTCGACCGGCAGCGGATCGCCGCCGCCGCGCTCACCCCGCTCGGCCTGCCCGCCGCACCGCTGGGCAGCCACCTGCTCGCCGGCGACCAGGAGGGCTACCGGGACAACAGCGGCGCGGTCGACCAGGCGGACCCGGGCCTGCTGCTGGACGAGGCGGGCTGGATGCGGCCCACCGGCGGGGGCGTCCGGAGCAGGGGCGGCAAGCCGCTCTCCCTCTCGCTGCTGCTCCCGGCCGGTTCGGCGACCGCCAAGCGCACCGCCGACGCGCTCACCGCCGGCCTCGGGGACGCCGGGATCGCGGTGCGGCAGGTGCCCGTGCCCGCCGAGTCCTTCGTCGGGGAGCACCTGGCGGCCGGGGACTACGACCTCGCGCTCTTCTCCCGGCCGGTCGGCCCCAGCCCGGCGAGCGAACAGCGCCCCGCCTACGCCAAGCCCCGGCCGGACCCCGACGGAGTGCCGGACCCGGGCGGCAACTTCGGCCGCGGCGGCACCGAGGAGATCGACCGGCTGTTCGACCGGGCGGCCGCCGAACCGGACCCGGCGGCCCGGCTCGACCTGCTCCAGGAGGCGGACGTACGGATCTGGCAGCTCGGGCACTCGGTGCCGCTCTACCAGCGGCCGGAGCTGGTCGGGGTCCGGACCGGGGTGGTCGGCGCGGGCGCGTACGGCTTCGGGTGGCCGCGCTTCCAGGACGTGGGCTGGGGCGGGTAGGGCTTCCCGGGCGGGGCGGCGCACGGCGTCGGCGGACGCCGCCCGGAGACCGCTCCGGGGGCGTCCGCCCGGTGCGTCGGCCGGGCCGTCGGAGCACGAACGGAAGGGAGCCGGAGCCCGGTCGCCGGGTGGCCGCCGTGTGATCCGCCTGTGATCTTGATCCCCTGCGACCTGCTCGTTTCTGCTCACCTGGGCGCTTCCCCGTACGATAGGAGGAAGCCGAGGCATGTCGATATGCCCGGCGGGTGGACCGGTAGTAGCAGGCGGAACGGGTGGCAGCGGCCGAAAGGGCCGCAAGTGCGCGTCTCGCGGCCGGGCGCCGTAACCCACGATTCCGGGAGAATCCGCTAGGCATGCCCACGCGCAACGACATCCGTAACGTCGCCATCGTCGCCCACGTCGACCACGGCAAGACCACGCTGGTCGACGCCATGCTCAAGCAGGCCGGCGCCTTCGCAGCCCACCAGCAGCTCGATGACCGGATGATGGACTCCAACGACCTGGAGCGCGAGAAGGGCATCACCATTCTCGCGAAGAACACCGCGGTCAAGTACCACCCCAAGGATGGTGGCGCGCCGATCACCATCAACATCATCGACACCCCGGGCCACGCCGACTTCGGTGGCGAGGTCGAGCGCGGTCTGTCGATGGTGGACGCGGTCGTCCTCCTGGTCGACGCCTCCGAAGGCCCGCTGCCGCAGACCCGGTTCGTGCTCCGCAAGGCGCTCACCGCCCGCCTGCCCGTCATCCTCTGCATCAACAAGACCGACCGTCCGGACTCCCGGATCGACGAGGTCATCAACGAGACCTACGACCTGTTCCTGGACCTGGACGCGGACGAGGACCAGATCGAGTTCCCGATCGTCTACGCCTGCGCCCGTGACGGCGTCGCCTCGCTGACCAAGCCGGAGAACGGCACCGTCCCGGCCGACAGCACCAGCCTGGAGCCCTTCTTCTCCACCCTGCTGGAGCACGTCCCGGCCCCCAGCTACGACGAGGACGCCCCGCTCCAGGCCCACGTCACCAACCTGGACGCCGACAACTTCCTCGGCCGCATCGCGCTGCTCCGCGTCGAGCAGGGCGAGCTGCGCAAGGGCCAGACCGTGGCCTGGATCAAGCGTGACGGCTCGATCCAGAACGTCCGCATCTCCGAGCTGCTGATGACCGAGGCGCTCACCCGCAAGCCGGCCGAGGTGGCCGGCCCCGGTGACATCTGCGCCGTCGCCGGCATCGGCGAGATCATGATCGGCGAGACCCTGGCCGACCCGGAGAACCCGATCGCGCTGCCGCTGATCACGGTGGACGAGCCGGCCATCTCGATGACCATCGGCACCAACACCTCGCCGCTGGTCGGCCGTGGCGGCAGCGGCAAGGGCGCGGACGCCAAGGCCGGCGTCAAGGTGGACCGCAAGGTCACCGCCCGCCAGGTGAAGGACCGCCTGGACCGCGAGCTGATCGGCAACGTCTCGCTGCGCGTGCTCGACACCGAGCGTCCGGACGCCTGGGAGGTGCAGGGCCGCGGTGAGCTGGCGCTGGCCATCCTGATCGAGACCATGCGCCGCGAGGGCTTCGAGCTGACCGTCGGCAAGCCGCAGGTGGTCACCAAGCAGGTCAACGGCAAGACCCACGAGCCCGTCGAGCGCCTCACGGTGGACGTGCCCGAGGAGCACATGGGTGCCGTCACCCAGCTCATGGGCATCCGCAAGGGCCGGATGGACAACATGTCCAACCACGGCTCGGGCTGGGTCCGGATGGAGTTCGTCGTGCCGTCCCGCGGCCTGATCGGCTTCCGTACCGAGTTCCTCACCAACACCCGCGGCACCGGCATCGCGCACTCGATCCACGAGGGCCACGAGCCGTGGTTCGGCAACCTGACCACCCGCAACAACGGTTCGCTGGTCGCCGACCGGGCCGGTGTGGTCACCGCCTTCGCGATGACCAACCTGCAGGAGCGCGGCGTGCTCTTCTGCGAGCCGGGCACCGAGGTGTACGAGGGCATGATCGTCGGTGAGAACTCGCGTGCCGACGACATGGACGTGAACATCACCAAGGAGAAGAAGCTCACCAACATGCGCTCGGCGAACGCCGACGTGGCCGAGTCGATCGTCCCGCCGCGCAAGCTCTCGCTGGAGCAGTCGCTGGAGTTCTGCCGCGAGGACGAGTGCATCGAGGTGACCCCGGAGACGGTTCGCATCCGTAAGGTCGTCCTCGACCAGAAGGACCGCGGTCGCACCGCCTCGCGCGCCAAGAAGGCGTGATCCGGACGCACTGAACGGCCATTGGCCGGAATGATTCGCCCCCCTTTCCCATGGAGAGGGGGGCGAACTTTTTCAACTACTCCAAGTTGTCGGGGCCGCTATTCACGGAATAGCGCTCATCACACCCAGGTGTCCGCTGAGCGGACGTGACAGTTCGTCATCCGTGACGACTGTCCGTTTGGTGCCTGTCTGGCTATGTCTCAAATGTCCGGTTTTCGAAACTTACCGACTGTTCATGTGACCTAATTGAGATCGTCACTGGTCACTTTCGTGTCCGTGCGTGACGGATAGTGGGTGCAGTCAGGCTCGGGTCAAGGGTGAACGCGCAGGGGTGCGCGCCGAAACCACGAGCGCGGACGGCACAGCGGGTCCGGTGGGAACCGTTCCGCAGTGCCCTCCTCGTTGCAACGTCGAATTCAGGAGGCACACCGATGCGCGGTGCGAGCCAGGCCAAGTGGGTTGTCGCAGCTGTTGCTGTCGCCCTCGCTGCGACTGCGTGCAGCAGCAGCGACTCCTCCGGGGGCAGCTCCGACAGCGCTGCGGTCGACCCGGGCGCCAGCTTCAGCTACCAGAGCGCGGAGCCGCAGCGCCCGCTCCAGCCGGCCAACGCCATGGAGAACCAGGGCGGCCGTATCGTCAAGCAGCTCTTCAAGGGCCTCGTCGACTACGACCCCGCGACCGGTGCGCTGCGCAACCAGGTGGCCGACAAGATCGAGACCACCGACGCCAAGAACTACACCGTCACGCTGAAGTCCGGTTGGACCTTCCACGACGGCACCCCGGTCACCGCCAAGTCCTTCGTGAGCTCCTGGAACTGGTCGGCCAACCCGAAGAACAACCAGATCAACTCGGACTGGTTCTCCGACATCGTCGGCTACGACGCGGTCCACCCGGACAAGGACAAGGGTGACCCGACGGCCACCGAGATGTCCGGTCTGAAGGTCGTCGACGACACCCACTTCACGATCGAACTGTCCACCCCGGTCTCGTACTTCACGTACAAGCTCGGCTACTCGGCCTTCTTCCCGCTGCCCGAGGGCTTCTTCACCGACCCGGCCGGCTACGGCCAGAAGCCGGTCGGCAACGGCCCCTACAAGTTCGTCTCGTGGGAGCACAACAAGGCCATCACGCTGGCCGCCTACGACAAGTACACGGGCATCGACAAGCCGAAGAACGGCGGCGTCGTCTTCCGGAACTACACCGCCGGTGAGGCCGCGTACAAGGACCTGATGTCCGACACCCTGGACGTCCTGGACCAGGTCGACTCGACCGACCTGCCGAAGTACAAGGACGACCTGGGCAAGCGCGCGGTCGACCAGCCGCAGGGCGCCATCCAGAACATCTCCTTCGCGCTGTACCAGGGCGACTGGAACGCCCCGGGCAAGGAGAAGGTCCGTCAGGGCCTCTCGATGGCGATCGACCGCGACACCATCACCAAGACCGTGCTGAACGGCAACCGCATCCCCGCCGACTCGTTCGTGGCGCCCGGCGTCATGGGCTACAAGGCCGGCACCTGCGGCGACGCCTGCAAGTTCAACCCGGAGAAGGCCAAGCAGCTCATCGCCGAGGGCGGCGGCGTTCCCGGCGGCAAGATCACCATCCTGTACAACTCCGACGGCAGCCACAAGGAGTGGGTGGACGCGGTCTGCAACTCGATCCGCCAGTCGGTCGGCGTCGAGTGCCTCGGTGACCCGAAGCCGGACTTCAAGACCTCGCGTGACCTGGTCACCAGCAAGCAGGTCCAGAGCATGATGCGTACCGGCTGGGTGCAGGACTACCCGCTGAACGCCAACTTCCTGCGCGACGTCTACGGCACCGGTGCCGCGGCCAACGACGGCAGCTACTCCAGCCCCGAGTTCGACAAGCTGTCGAAGGAGGCGGACGCCGCCACCACGGTCGAGAAGACCGCGGAGTACTACCAGCAGGCCGAGGCCGTTCTGGCCAAGGACATGCCGGCCATCCCGCTCTGGTACTACAAGACCAGCTCCGGCTACTCCAAGAACGTCCAGAACGTGAAGTTCAACTCCTTCGGCGACCCGGTCTACACCGACGTCGAGGTCAAGAAGAAGAAGTAATCGGTCGGCACCGCCTGACCCGGTGACAACGGCCGGTGCCCGTCCATCCCCACAAGGGCGAGGACTGGCACCGGCCGTTGGCACGCCGACTTATCTCTTGCCGGGTTGACGGGCCCGGCAGAGTCATACATGGAGGCACGATGGGGCGCTTTGTCGCAAGGCGACTGCTCCAGATGATCCCGGTGTTCCTCGGAACGACCGCACTCATCTTTTTCATGGTGCACTTGCTGCCCGGTGACCCGCTGGCAGCGCTGTGGGGCGACAAGGCGCCGGACCCGGTGCAGCTCGCCGCGCTGAGGCACCAGCAAGGCTTCGACAAGCCGCTGGTCCAGCAGTACCTCGACTACATGGGGAAGCTGTTCACCGGTGACTTCGGCACCGGCCTGGACGGACGCCCGGTGCTCGACAAGATCACCGAGGCGCTGCCGGTCACGGTCCAGCTGGCGCTGTTCGCGTTCGCCATCGAGATCGTGCTCGGCATCGGGATCGGCCTGTACGCCGGTCTGCGCCGCGGCAAGCTCTTCGACAAGGGCGCCCTGGTCATGACCCTGCTGCTGATCTCGATCCCGGTCCCGGTGCTGGGCTTCATCGTTCAGACGGTCTTCGGGCAGAACCTGAAGTGGGTCACCCCGACCGTCCAGGACAGCAACGACATCACCCAGATGGTGCTGCCGGCCGTCGTGCTCGGCTCGCTCTCGCTGGCCTACGTCGCGCGCCTCACCCGCACCTCCATCGCCGAGAACATCAAGGCCGACTACGTCCGCACCGCGGTGGCCAAGGGCCTGCCGCGGCGCAAGGTGATCGGCACCCACCTGCTGCGCAACTCGATGATCCCGGTGGTCACCTTCCTCGGTACCGACCTCGGCGCCCTGATGGGCGGCGCCATCGTCACCGAGGGCATCTTCAACGTCCAGGGTGTGGGCCACGCGCTCTACCAAGCGATCAACATGAAGGAGGGCTCGACGGTCTCCGGCTTCGTGGCCTTCCTCGTGATCGTCTACCTGGCCGCCGGCCTGATCGTCGACCTGCTTTACGCGGTCCTGGACCCGAGGATCCGTTATGCCTGACCTGACCGAGAAGAAGACCGCCGGGAAGATCCCGGCCCAGGGCGGCGCCGCCACCGCGGCCGCCAAGCCCGAGAAGCCCCGCAGCCTCGGCTCCGACGCCTGGCACGACCTGCGGCGCAAGCCGATCTTCGTGATCTCCGCGCTGCTGATCCTGCTGCTGATCGTCATCGCGATCGCGCCCGGTCTGTTCACCTCGGTGGACCCGCGGGCCGGCGACCTGCGCAACCACTACCTGACGAAGCCGAACTACGGCCACCTCTTCCAGGCGGACTGGTTCGGCTACGACCTCCAGGGCCGCAGCATCTACGCCCGCGTCGTCCACGGCGCCCGCGCCTCGATCATCGTCGGCATCTGCGTCACCGCCGGTGTGACCGTCATCGGCGGCCTCACCGGCATGCTGGCCGGCTACTTCGGCGGCTGGGTCGACACGATCATCTCCCGGATCACCGACATCTTCTTCGGCATCCCGCTGCTGCTCGGCTCGCTGGTGGTCCTGAACGCCTTCACCTCGCGCACCGTCTGGAGCGTGGTCTTCGCGCTGGTCGCCCTGGGCTGGACCCAGATGACCCGTGTCATGCGCGGTTCGGTGATCACGGTCAAGCAGGCCGACTTCGTGACGGCCGCCAAGGCGCTCGGCGCCGGCACCTGGCGGATCATGTTCAAGCACATCCTGCCGAACGCGGTCGCCCCGGTGATCGTCGTCGCCACCATCGCGCTCGGCGGCTACATCGCCGCCGAGGCGACGCTGAGCTTCCTCGGCATCGGTCTGCAGGACCCGACCATCTCCTGGGGCATCGACATCTCCTCCGCCCAGAAGGTGATCCGGACGGCGCCGTTCGCGCTGTTCTTCCCCGCCGGAATGCTGAGCCTCACCGTTCTGGCGTTCATCATGCTCGGCGACGCGGTGCGCGACGCCCTCGACCCGAAGCTCCGTTGAGAGAAGAGGTGACGACCCCGATGACCACCGTGATCGAGAACGACCAGAAGAACGACCGTCTCGAAGTTGGCACTCCTCTTCTCGAGGTGAAGGACCTCCACGTGGAGTTCCACACCCGGGACGGTGTCGCCAAGGCCGTGAACGGCGTCAACTACTCCGTCGCGGCCGGCGAGACGCTCGCCGTGCTCGGCGAGTCCGGCTCCGGCAAGTCCGTGACGGCGCAGACCATCATGGGCATCCTGGACATGCCCCCGGGCAAGGTGACCCAGGGCGAGATCCTGTACCGCGGCCAGGACATGCTCACGATGAGCAACGAGGAGCGGCGGCGGATCCGCGGCCAGAAGATCGCGATGATCTTCCAGGACGCGCTGTCCGCGCTGAACCCGGTGCTCTCCGTCGGCTACCAGCTCGGCGAGATGTTCCGCGTGCACCAGGGCGCCTCCCGCAAGGAGGCGAAGGAGAAGGCCATCGAGCTGATGGACCGGGTGCGCATCCCCGCCGCCCGGCAGCGGGTGAACGACTACCCGCACCAGTTCTCCGGCGGCATGCGCCAGCGCATCATGATCGCGATGGCGCTGTCGCTCCAGCCCGACCTGATCATCGCGGACGAGCCCACCACCGCCCTGGACGTGACCGTCCAGGCCCAGGTGATGGACCTGCTGGCCGAGCTGCAGGCCGAGTACAACATGGGCCTGATCCTGATCACCCACGACCTCGGCGTGGTCGCCGACGTCGCGGACAAGATCGCCGTGATGTACGCGGGCCGGATCGTGGAGACCGCCCCGGTGCACGAGCTGTACGCGAACCCCGCGCACCCGTACACCAAGGGCCTGCTCCGCTCCATCCCGCGCCTGGACCAGAAGGGCCAGGAGCTGTACGCGATCAAGGGCCTGCCCCCGAACCTGCTGAAGGTTCCGACCGGCTGCGCGTTCAACCCCCGCTGCGACGTCGCCACCGACCTGTGCCGCACCGAGATCCCGGCGCTGCACCACGTCACGGACAAGGACGGCAAGGAGCTCACCGGCCGCCGCAGCGCGTGCCACCTCTGGAAGGAGACCCTCCATGGCTGAGAACATCCTGGAGGTCAAGGACCTGGTCAAGCACTACCCGCTGAGCCAGGGCATCCTCTTCAAGAAGCAGGTCGGCGCGGTCAAGGCGGTCGACGGCATCTCCTTCGAGCTGAAGAAGGGCGAGACGCTCGGGATCGTCGGCGAGTCCGGCTGTGGCAAGTCCACGCTGGCCAAGGTGCTGATGAACCTGGAGCGGGCCACCTCCGGCCAGGTGCTGTTCAAGGGCGAGGACATCTCCACGCTGCAGGGCGCCGCCCTGAAGGCCGTCCGCCGGAACATCCAGATGGTGTTCCAGGACCCGTACACCTCGCTCAACCCGCGCATGACGGTCGGCGACATCATCGGCGAGCCGTTCGAGATCCACCCCGAGGTGGCGCCCAAGGGGGACCGCCGCAAGGCCGTCCAGGACCTGCTGGACGTCGTGGGTCTGAACCCGGAGTACATCAACCGGTACCCGCACCAGTTCTCCGGCGGCCAGCGCCAGCGCATCGGCATCGCCCGCGGCCTCGCGCTCAAGCCCGAGATCATCATCTGCGACGAGCCGGTCTCCGCGCTGGACGTGTCCGTCCAGGCGCAGGTGATCAACCTGCTGGAGCAGCTGCAGGGCGAGTTCGGCCTCTCCTACATGTTCATCGCGCACGACCTCTCCATCGTCCGGCACATCTCCGACCGCGTCGGCGTGATGTACCTGGGCAAGATGGTCGAGATCGGCTCGGACGAGGAGATCTACGAGAACGCCACCCACCCGTACACCCAGGCGCTGCTCTCCGCGGTGCCGGTGCCGGACCCGACGGCGCGCGAGTCCCGCGAGCGGATCATCCTCACCGGGGACATCCCCTCGCCGGCCAACCCGCCGTCCGGCTGCCGCTTCCGCACCCGCTGCTGGAAGGCGGAGGAGCGGTGCTCCGAGGAGGTCCCGCTGCTCGCGGTCCCCTCGCTGCTGGAGGGCGCGGCCGCCCACGAGTCGGCCTGCCACTTCCCCGAGGTCAGGGAGCAGGCCGCGGCCTGATCCCCCCGGTAGTCGCAGGAAGGGCCCGTGGCGTTCGCGCCGCGGGCCCTTTCCGCATTCTGTCGATCCGGCGCCGCGTCGTCCGGCGCCGCGTCAACTCGGCAGGGGGTCACCGCACCCGTCCGGGTGCACCTGACGCGCGCCGTCGCCGGGGCGCGCTTCTCATGGGGTGTGATGCGAAACACACCCTGAGGAGGGACCTCCATGCCCGTAGCCGCCCGTGCTCGTTGGGTCCTCGCCGTTGCGACCTCCGTGGCCCTGGTGGCCACCGGCTGCAGCAGCAGTAGCGGCGGAGGGGGCAGCGGTTCGTCGGACGCCGGCAAGTCCTTCAGCTACCAGAGCAACGAGCCGCAGAACCCGTTGCAGCCGGCCAACGCGAACGAGGTCGGCGGCGGTCGCATCATCCAGAACCTCTTCAAGGGGCTGGTCGACTACGACCCGAGCAACGCCAAGATCCGGATGCAGGTCGCCGACAAGATCGACACCAGTGACTCGCAGACCTTCGACATCACGCTGAAGGACGGCTGGAAGTTCCACGACGGCACCCCGGTGCACGCCCAGAACTTCGTCGACGCCTGGAACTGGGGCGCCAGCCCGGCTAACAACCAGATCAACAGCTCCTGGTTCTCCGACATCGAGGGCTACCAGGACGTCCACCCGACCTCCGGCCAGCCCACCGCGGACAAGATGTCCGGGCTGACCGTCACCGACGAGCTGCACTTCACCGTCAAGCTGAGCCACAAGGTCTCGTACTTCGAGTACAAGCTCGGCTACATCGCCTTCTCCCCGCTGCCCGAGGGCTTCTTCAAGGACCCGGCCGGGTACGGGCAGAAGCCGGTGGGCAACGGCCCGTACCAGTTCGTCAGCTGGTCGCACAACAACAACGTGGTGACCAAGTCCTTCCCGGACTACCAGGGCGTGGACAAGCCGAAGAACGGCGGCATCGTCTTCAAGATGTACACCACGTCCGAGGCCGCCTACGCGGACCTCCAGTCCAACAACCTGGACGTGATGGACCAGGTGCCGCCGTCCGCGCTGGCCACGTACAAGAGCGACCTCGGGGACCGGGCGGTGGACGCTCCGCAGGGCGCCATCCAGAACATCGGCTTCACGCTCTACCAGGCCGACTGGGCGTCGCCGGACAAGGCGAAGGTGCGCCAGGGCCTGTCGATGGCGATCGACCGCGCCACCATCACCAAGACGGTGCTCCAGGGCTCCCGCAAGCCCGCCACCGCCTGGGTGGCCGAGGGCGTCGAGGGCTACAAGGACGGCGCCTGCGGCGAGTTCTGCACGTTCGACGCGGCCAAGGCCAAGCAGCTGATCCAGGAGGGCGGCGGCGTCCCCGGCAACAAGCTGCTGATCACCTACAACGCGGACGGCGGCCACAAGGAGTGGGTCGACGCGGTCTGCAACTCGATCCGGCAGAACACCGGGGTCGACTGCCTGGGCGACCCGAAGCCCGACTTCAAGACCGCGCGGGCCGCGATCACCGGGCACACCCTCAACGGCGCCTTCCGCACCGGCTGGGTGCAGGACTACCCGCTGAACGCCAACTTCCTGGCCGACGTCTACCGCACCGGTGCCGCGTCCAACGACTTCGGCTACAGCAACCCGCAGTTCGACGACGCGGCCACCAGGGCCGACGAGGCCGCCAGCGTCGCCGACACGGTGACCGGCTACCAGCAGGCCGAGGCCGTGCTGCCGAGCGGGATGCCCGCCATCCCGCTCTGGTACTACCGCACCAACTCGGGCTACTCGACCAAGGTGCAGAACGTGAAGTTCGACTCCTTCGGCAACCCGGCCTGGACCCAGGTCGAGGTCAAGGGCTGAGCCCCGAGCCCTCGCGCCGGCCCCGCCCTCCCCGCACGGAGGGCGGGGCGCGGTCTCTCGGCCGACCGGTCCGGTCGGCCGGGCACCCAGTCGGACACCTAGGAAGGAGGCTCGGATGGGCAGTTACGTGCTGCGTCGGGTGCTGCAGATGATCCCGGTGTTCTTCGGCACCACGCTGCTGATCTTCCTGATGGTCTACACGCTGCCCGGCGACCCGGTGGCGGCGCTGTTCGGGGAGAAGGCCGCCGACCCGGCCGTGGTCGCCAGCATCAAGCACACGTACTACCTGGACCAGCCGCTCTGGAAGCAGTACCTGCACTACATGGGGAACCTCTTCCAGGGGGACTTCGGCACCAGCTTCACCGGCCGTCCGGTCACCGACATCATGGCGGACGCCTTCCCGGTCACCATCCGGCTCGCCCTGATGGCCTTCGTCTTCGAGATGATCGCGGGCCTGGCCCTCGGCCTGGTCTCCGGCCTGCGGCGCGGCAGCGTCGCGGACACCCTGGTGCTGGTCTTCACCCTGGTGGTGATCTCGATCCCGGTCTTCGTGCTGGCCTACATCGCCCAGACGGTGTTCGCCACCAACCTGGGCTGGGTCACCCCGACGGTGCAGGACAGCTACGACCTGACCCAACTGGTGCTGCCGGCCGTCGTCCTGGGCTCGCTCTCGCTCGCGTACGTGGCCCGGCTCACCCGGACGTCGATCGGCGAGAACCTGCGGGCCGACTACATGCGCACCGCGGTCGCCAAGGGTTTGCCCCGGCGCACCATCATCTCCCGCCACCTGCTGCGAAACTCGCTGATCCCGGTGATCACCTTCCTCGGCACCGACCTCGGCGCGCTGATGGGCGGGGCGATCGTCACCGAGGGCGTCTTCAACGTGCAGGGCATCGGCAACGTCCTGTACCGGGCGGTCAACCAGAAGGAGGGCCCCACCGTGGTCGGCATCGTGACCGTCCTGGTGATCATCTACCTGGTCGCCAGCCTGCTCGTCGACCTGCTCTACGCGGTCCTGGACCCGAGGATCCGCTATGCCTGACATCCACGACGAGGACTCGTACGAGCCGCACCCCAAGCCCGGGGTCTCGCGCCTCGACTACGCGGGCGAGCAGGGCATGGCGGTCGAGCAGGAGACGTTAGTCGAACCGGACGTGGTGAAGCGGGAGGAGGCCCGCAGCCTGTGGGCCGACGCCTGGCGGGACCTGCGCCGGCGGCCGATCTTCCTGATCTCGGCGGTGCTGATCGTGCTGCTGGTGGTGATGGCGGTCTTCCCCTGGGCGTTCACCTCCGCGGACCCGCGCAAGGCCGACCTGGTGAACGACTACCTCAGGCGGCCGAACTGGGGCGACGTCTTCGGGGCCGGCTGGTTCGGGTACGACGCCCAGGGCCGGTCCATCTACGCCCGGGTGGTGTACGGCGCCCGCGCCTCGATCACCGTCGGCATCTTCGTGACCGCCGCCGTCACCCTGCTCGGCGGGCTGACCGGGATGGTGGCCGGCTTCTTCGGCGGCTGGGTCGACGCGCTGCTCTCCCGGATCACCGACATCTTCTTCGGCATCCCGCTGCTGCTCGGCTCGCTGGTGGTCCTGAACGCCTTCACCTCGCGCACCGTCTGGAGCGTGGTCTTCGCGCTGGTCGCCCTGGGCTGGACCCAGATGACCCGTGTCATGCGCGGTTCGGTGATCACGGTCAAGCAGGCCGACTTCGTGACGGCCGCCAAGGCGCTCGGCGCCGGCACCTGGCGGATCATGTTCAAGCACATCCTGCCGAACGCGGTCGCCCCGGTGATCGTCGTCGCCACCATCGCGCTCGGCGGCTACATCGCCGCCGAGGCGACGCTGAGCTTCCTCGGCATCGGTCTGCAGGACCCGACCATCTCCTGGGGCATCGACATCTCCTCCGCCCAGAAGGTGATCCGGACGGCGCCGTACGTGCTGTTCTTCCCGGCCGCGGCGCTCTCGATCACCGTGCTGGCCTTCATCATGCTGGGCGACGCGGTGCGCGACGCCCTCGATCCGAAGCTTCGCTGAGCGAGGGGAGCGCATCGTGAGTACAGCGGTGGACACCGCCGGGCACGAGCGGAAGGCGCCGTACCAGGGGCCGCTGCTCGACGTCCGGGACCTGCACGTCGAGTTCGCCACCCGGGACGGGGTCGCCAAGGCGGTGAACGGGGTGAGCTACTCCGTCGCGGCGGGGGAGACGCTGGCGGTGCTGGGGGAGTCCGGCTCGGGCAAGTCGGTGACGGCGCAGGCGGTCATGGGCATCCTGGACATGCCGCCGGCCCGGATCCCGCGCGGCGAGATCCTCTACCGGGGCCAGGACATGCTCAGGATGGGCAACGAGGAGCGGCGGCGGATCCGCGGCCAGAAGATCGCGATGATCTTCCAGGACGCGCTGTCCGCGCTGAATCCGGTGCTCAGCGTGGGCTACCAGCTCGGCGAGATGTTCCGGGCGCACCGGGGGGTTTCCCGCAAGGAGGCGCGGGA
The DNA here is from genome assembly GCF_001182915.1 of Kitasatospora sp. MY 5-36. NCBI lineage: Bacteria > Bacillati > Actinomycetota > Actinomycetes > Kitasatosporales > Streptomycetaceae > Kitasatospora > Kitasatospora sp. MY 5-36. The sequence goes on along the minus strand of NZ_LFVW01000396.1, from coordinate 1,945 downwards.
CAAGGCCGTCGAGCTGATGGACCGGGTGCGCATCCCGGCCGCCAAGGAGCGGGTGAACGACTATCCGCACCAGTTCTCCGGCGGTATGCGCCAGCGGATCATGATCGCGATGGCGCTGGCGCTGGAGCCGGACCTGATCATCGCGGACGAGCCGACCACGGCGCTGGACGTGACGGTGCAGGCACAGGTGATGGACCTGCTGGCCGACTTGCAGGCCGAGTACAACATGGGGCTGATCCTGATCACCCACGACCTCGGCGTGGTCGCCGACGTCGCGGACAAGATCGCGGTGATGTACGCGGGCCGGATCGTGGAGACCGCCCCGGTGCACGAGCTGTACGCCCGGCCCGCGCACCCGTACACCCGGGGCCTGCTGGACTCGATCCCCCGGCTCGACCAGAAGGGCCAGGAGCTCTACGCGATCAAGGGCCTGCCGCCCAACCTGCTGCGCATCCCCCCGGGCTGCGCCTTCAACCCGCGCTGCCCGCGCGCCCAGGACGTCTGCCGGGCCGAGGTGCCGGAGCTGTACCCGGTCGCCGAGGAGGACGGGACGCCGTTGGAGGGGCGCGGCAGCGCCTGCTTCTTCTGGAAGGAGACCCTCCATGGCCGTTAACGGGTCCAGCGCACTGGGCGCGGTGGTGCCGGAGGAGGTCGCCCTCGCGCGGGAGGTGCCGCGCGGCGAGCCGATCCTCGAAGTCCGGGACCTGGTCAAGCACTTTCCGCTCACCAAGGGCATCATCCTCCGGCGGCAGGTCGGGGCGGTGAAGGCGGTCGACGGGGTCACCTTCGACCTGATGCACGGTGAGACGCTCGGGATCGTCGGCGAGTCCGGCTGCGGGAAGTCCACGCTGGCCAAGGTGCTGATGAACCTGGAGCCGGCCACCTCGGGATCGGTCCGCTACAAGGGGGAGGAGATCTCCCGGCTCTCCGGGGCGGGACTGAAGGCCGTCCGGCGGAACATCCAGATGGTGTTCCAGGACCCGTACACCTCGCTCAACCCGCGCATGACGGTCGGCGACATCATCGGCGAACCGTTCGAGATCCACCCCGAGGTGGCGCCCAAGGGGGACCGCCGCAAGGCCGTCCAGGACCTGCTGGACGTGGTCGGGCTCAACCCCGAGTACATCAACCGCTACCCGCACCAGTTCTCCGGCGGGCAGCGCCAACGCATCGGCATCGCCCGGGGGTTGGCGCTCAAGCCGGAGGTCATCATCTGCGACGAGCCGGTCTCCGCGCTGGACGTCTCGGTGCAGGCGCAGGTGATCAACCTGCTGGAGCAGCTGCAGGGCGACTTCAACCTGTCGTACATGTTCATCGCGCACGACCTCTCCATCGTCCGGCACATCTCCGACCGGGTCGGGGTGATGTACCTGGGGAAGATGGTCGAGATCGGCAGCGACGCGGAGATCTACGACCACGCGACCCACCCGTACACCCAGGCGCTGCTCTCGGCGGTGCCGGTGCCGGACCCGACGGCGCGCGAGACGCGGGACCGGATCGTGCTCACCGGCGACGTGCCCTCGCCGGCCAACCCGCCGTCCGGCTGCCGCTTCCGCACCCGCTGCTGGAAGGCGCAGCAGCGGTGCGAGGTCGAGGAGCCGCTGCTGGTCGCGCCGTCCTGGCTGGGCGACGCGGCGCGGCACGCCGAGTCGTGCCACTTCGCCGCGGAGCGGGGCGTCGAGCGGGAGTCCGGCTGACACCGCCCCCTACCAGGGCGCGTCCTCGCAGGTGGGGGCGCGCCCTTTCCCGTGACGGAAAAGAGATCTGCCGCAGGCTCGCCAAGTACCCTCCCTTCCCTGATAGTTGCTCTGCGCCCAGCGGTGGGTGCCGCGGTGCTGAGGAGGGCGGCTCTGATGGACGCGGTGGAGGTGATCGGCGGTGGCCGGGGGAGCGTGGAGCCCGGGACGCCGCTGCTGGAGGTCGACGACCTGCACGTGGAGTTCCA
>NZ_LFVW01000395.1:0-3945 GCF_001182915.1 Kitasatospora sp. MY 5-36 | reverse complement strand
CGCTGAACCCGGTGCTCAGCGTGGGCTACCAGCTCGGCGAGATGTTCCGGGCGCACCGGGGGGTGTCCCGCAAGGAGGCGAAGGAGAAGGCCGTCGAGCTGATGGACCGGGTGCGCATCCCGGCCGCCAGGCAGCGTGTCGGGGACTTCCCGCACCAGTTCTCCGGCGGGATGCGGCAGCGGATCATGATCGCGATGGCGCTGGCGCTGGAGCCGGACCTGATCATCGCGGACGAGCCGACCACGGCGCTGGACGTGACGGTGCAGGCACAGGTGATGGACCTGCTGGCCGACTTGCAGGCCGAGTACAACATGGGGCTGATCCTGATCACCCACGACCTCGGCGTGGTCGCCGACGTCGCGGACAAGATCGCGGTGATGTACGCGGGCCGGATCGTGGAGACCGCCCCCGTAAGGGAGTTGTACGCCCGGCCCGCGCACCCGTACACCCGGGGCCTGCTGGACTCGATCCCCCGGCTCGACCAGAAGGGCCAGAACCTGCACGCCATCAAGGGCCTGCCGCCGAGCCTGCTGAGCCTGCCGGAGGGCTGCGCCTTCAACCCGCGCTGCGACCGGGCGCAGGACCGCTGCCGCACCGAACTCCCGGCGCTGACACCGGTCACCAGCGAGTACGGGACGGAGCTGGCGGGCCGCCGCAGCGCCTGCCACTACTGGCGCGAGACGCTGCACGGCTGAGCCCGTCCACCCGCTACTTCACGAAGCCGACGTTCTCCCAGACGATGTCGGACAGGCCCTGCGCGCCGATGTTGGCGAGGTCGGCGCGGGCCCCGTACAGCTGCGGGCGCTGGTAGAGCGGCAGGACGCCGGCCACCTTCCAGAGCTCGCCGTCGGCCTGGTTGATCGCCTCGGAGGCGGTGCCCGCGTCGGCCGCGGCGGCGGCCCGGTCGAGCGCGGCGTCCACCGCCGGGCTGCCCGCGCCGACGTGGTTGGTGCCGCCGCTCTGGACGAAGTTGGCGCGGTTGCCGCTGGCCGGGAAGGGGGTGCCGATCAGCGAGTAGGCGGCGATGTCGAAGTCGTCGCGGTTGACGTACCGGTCGAAGAACTCGTTGGCGGGGGCGGTCACCGTGGTCACCTTGATGCCGACGTCCTTGAGCATGGCGGTGGCGTTGGCGGCCTCGCTCTGGGCCGGGGTGACGCCGGCCGGGACGACCATCCGCAGGTTCAGCTCGCGGCCGTCCTTCTTCCGTACGTCGCCGTCCAGCTTCCAGCCGGCCGCGTCCAGCTTGCGGGCGGCCTCGGCGGGGTCGTAGCGGGCCAGGCCCAGGGAGTTGTCGCGGTAGCCGTTCTGGTTGGTGACCAGCAGGTGGTTGTTGAGCGGGACGGCGGGCCAGTCCAGGCCGTTGAGGTCGGCGCGGATCACCACGTCCCGGTTGATCGCCTGGAAGACGGCCTGGCGCACGGTCGCGTCGCTGAGCGCCGGGGTGCGGGCGTTCAGGGTGAGCTGGCGGAAGTCCGGGCCGCCGGCCCGGCGCACCACGGCGCCCTTGGTGTTCCTGATGACCTGGTAACCGGCCACGTCCGGGCCGTTGTTGACGAGGTCGATCCGGCCCTGGGCGAAGGCGGCGGGCATCGCGTCGGGCAGCATCGCGTGGAAGACGATCCGGTCCAGCACGGGCTTGTCGCCCCACCAGGAGGGGTCGGCGACCAGCGTGACGGTCTGGGTGGCGCGGTCCAGCTGCTCGACCTTGAACGGGCCGGCGCTGACCGGGAACCCGTCCAGGTAGGAGCTGTTGAACAGCTCCGGGGTGGAGACCCTACTGGCCGGCAGCAGCGGGGCGTTGCCGGCGCTGTTGAACATCGACTGCCACTCGGAGAACGGGCGGTCGAAGGTCATCACGGCCTGGTAGTCGTCCTTGCCGCGCTCGACCGCCGAGACCAGCTCGAAGCCGGTGCTGCTGGAGGCCTTGTAGGCCGGGTCCTTCCCGTTCAGGGCACGCCAGTTGGCCTCGATGTCGCGCCAGGTGATCGGGGTGCCGTCGGACCAGTGGGCCTTCGGGTTGAGCGTCCAGGTGACCACCTGCCGGCCGTCCCTGAGCTCGGCGTGCGCCTCCTGCAGGTAGGCGGGGTTGGGCGTCTGGGTGCCGGCGGCGTCCGAGCGGAAGAAGGTCGGCAGCAGCGGCTTGCTGACCATGACGGTCGAGGACTCGCTGCCGTCGGCGTGGATCGGCGACCACTGGCGGGAGAACTGGGCGATCGCCAGGTTCAGGGTGCCGCCCTGGCGCAGTCGGGCCCGGTCGTGCGGGTTGATGTCGATCGCGGTCAGCTTGGGCGCTGTGGTGCCGGAGGGCAGCGCGTCGCCGCCGCCCTGGCCGGCGGTGCAGGAGCAGAGCGCCAGCGAGAGCGTGAGGGCGGTGAGACCGGCGAGCAGGGCCGTCCCGTGGTGCTGGAGGCGGCGGTGCATCGGCGTGCTCCCGGGGTGGATGTGGCGGATGGTGTGGCGTCACATCTTGCTGACCGGGAGGGGGCGTTGTCGAGGGGCGGGCCCGGATGCGGGCCCGCCCCCCGTGGGCGCGGGTTCGTCGGGGGCGGACGCGCCCGACCGTGCGGGTGTCCGACCGCGGACGGGTCAGACCACGAACTTGAAGGTGCGGTCCTTGTCGCCGGTCTTGTCGAACACCGAGGTGATGCCGTCCGCGACGTCCTGCGGGGTGATCGCGGCGACCTGGCCGTTCTTCTTGACCTTCACCTTGTCGAACGCGGTGCCCAGCTGGGCGGCGAGCGCGTCGAGGTCCCACTTGGGCACGATCTTGCCGGAGGCGTCCGGGACGAGCGTGAGCGCCTTGGCCGCGGTCTTGGGGCCGAAGTCCCAGGTCTTCGCGCCGGCCACGACGTGCACCTTGCCCGCGGCGATCTGCTTGCCGAGGCTGTCGGCGGCGGCCTGGAGGGCCTGGGTGGAGATCTTCGGCTGGGCGGCCGTGACGGCGAGGGCGATCGGCTGGTCGGGCTTGCCGTCGGCGCGGTCGCGGTAGGCCTGCTCGATCGCCTCCAGGGCGCTCGCCGACTCCACCGCCTGCCCGGCCCGGCCGGGCACGACGATCGGCTCGCCGTTGACGTCGCCGAACTTGATGTAGCCCTCCTGGAGGCCCTGGCCGGAGCCGGCCGCGAGGGTGTCCAGGGCGGCCCGGAGCTTGGCCTTGTCGACCTTGACCTCCGGGGCGACGGCCTTGGTGCCGCCCTGGAGCGACTTGATGACGTCGACCGGGTTGTAGCTGTGCTGGGCCAGGCCGTCCACGGTGGCGGTGGTGTCGAAGCTCAGCCCGGCGACCGCCGGGTCGAGGTCCACGGCCTGGTCGCCGATCTTCAGCTTGAGCGGCTGCTGGCCGGCCTTGCCGACCGACTCGTCCAGCTGGTGGATCGCCTGGTCGCGGCTGCTGCCGCCGATCTCGGCGCCGAGCACCACGGTGCCCTTGGGGACGTCGGACTGGTTGAGCATCAGGCCGGTGCCGTACGCGGCCGCGCCGAGGAACAGCACCGCGACGCCGCCGTAGACGCCCAGCTTGACCAGCTTCTTGCCGGCTCCGCCGCGCTTGGCCTTGGCGGGGGCGGCGGGCTCGGCCTTCGCCTTGGCGGGGGCCGGAGCGGGGGCGGCCTTGTCGCCCTTGGCGTCCTTGCTGCCCTTTCCACCCTTGCCGCCCTTGCCCTTGCCGCCCTTGGTGTCCGTGGCGGCCTCGGGCCGGGGGCCGGGGGCCGGGGCCGGCAGCGGGGTGACCGCGGTGGCCTCCGGGTCGCCGGGCTGCGGGGCGCCGCCGGGAGCGCCCGGGAAGAGGGCGCCGGGGCCCGCCGGGGTGGCGGGGGCGTCCTGGCCGGGAGCGGTCGGGCGCTGGGCGGCGAACGGGTCGGTGCCGGTCGGGGCCGAGGCGAACAGGCCCGGCTGCGGACGGCCGTCGGCGCCGTGCGGGGCGCCGTTCCGGGGCAGGCCGGGTAT
>NZ_LFVW01000394.1:0-11004 GCF_001182915.1 Kitasatospora sp. MY 5-36 | reverse complement strand
CCCCCGCCGCTGGACGATCTCGACCGCGCGCTGCTGGAGCGGCTCGGCGAGGACGCCCGGCAGTCCCACGCCGTACTGGCCGCGGCGGTGGGCGCGCCCGAGTCCACGGTGCGCCGCCGGCTCCACCGGCTGGACGGGGCCGGGCTGCTGCGCACCCATGCCACCGTGGACCCGCGGCTGCTCGGCCTGGCCGTGGACGCCAACCTCTGGCTGGACGTGCCGCCCGGCCGGATCGCCGAGGTCGGCACGGTGCTGGCCCGCCACCCGCGGGTGCACGGGGTGTTCGCCACCAGCGGCCCGGCCAACCTGCTGGCCACGGTGTTCTGCCCGGACCACGGCGAGCTGTACCGCTTCCTCACCGACACCCTCGGACCGCTCGGCGTCACCCGGGCGGAGACCACCATCACCGCCCGCGCGGTGAAGCGGGCGGGCGTCCTGCTCCGGCAGCCACCCCGGCGGCCGTAGCCCGACTGCTCGTGGCCCGGCGGCCGTAGCCCGCGTTGCCCGTGGCCCGGCGGCCGTAGCCCGACGACCGTGCCCGTGCGGGCGCCCGCCCTTACCTGCGGGGTAATCGACGCCCGCCGCCGGGCCGGGCAGGGTGGGGACACCCGGTGCGGCCGCCACGGTCCCGGGGCCCACCCCCGACAGGAGGCGATCCGCCATGTCCGCCCACGCGAACACCCTCAGCCCCGCCCGGCCCGGTTCCGTCTTCTCGCCGTGGACGGTGCGCGGCGCCCTGACCCTGGACGCCCTGGTGACCGGCGGCAACGGCCTGGCCTACCTGGCCTTCTCCGGTCCGCTCGGCGAGCTGCTCGGCGCGGGCCGCACCACCCTGGTCGAGGTCGGGCTGCTCCTCCTCGGGTACGCCCTCGCGGTCGGCGCGCTGGCCGCCCGGCGGCAGCCGCCGGGGCCGGGGGTGCGGGCGGTGATCGGCGTCAACCTGGCCTGGGTGGTGCTCAGCCTGGTCGCGATGGAGGCGTGGCTTGAGCCGACCACCGCCGGGTTCGTCTGGATCCCGGTGCAGGCCGCGGCGGTGGCCCTGTTCGCCGTCCTCCAGTTCACCGCCCTGCGGCGCCGGGCCCGGCAGCAGGGTTAGCGCTCGGGGCCGACCACGGACTGCAGGAACCGCACCGTCTCCGCGTCGGCCGGCAGGAAGGTCTCCATGGCCAGCTCGGAGACGGTGACGTCCAGCGGCGTGTTGAAGGTCGCGATGGTGGAGAGGAAGGAGAGCACCCGCTCCTCGTACCGGATCCGCAGCGGCAGCGCGAACGGGGACCCGTACGCGGCCGGCCCGTCCGCCCGGTCGTCGGCCGGCTCGTCCGCCGGGTCGCCGGCCGGTTCGGGGTAGCCGCGGACCTCCTCGTACAGCCGGCGCAGCGGCTCGGCGCGGACCAGCTCCAGCTGCCGCTCCATCCGCTCCAGCAGGTGCCGCCGCCACTGCCGCAGGTTGACGATGCGCGGCGCGAGCCCGTCCGGGTGCAGGGTGATCCGGATCGCGTTGAACGGCGGCTCCAGCAGGTGCGGGGCGACGCCGGCCAGGAGCAGTCCGAGCGAGCGGTTGGCCGCCAGCACCCGGAAGGACCCGTCGACCACGACCGCCGGGTACGGGTCGTGGGCGGCCAGCAGCCGCTCCAGCCCGCCGCGCAGCGCGGCCATCGACGGGTCGTCCAGCGGTGTCTCGGGGTAGTGCGGGGCGTAACCGGCCGCCAGCAGCAGGGCGTTGCGCTCGCGCACCGGGACGTCCAGCTCCTCGGCCAGCCGCAGCACCAGCTCCCGGCTGGGGCGGGAGCGGCCGTTCTCGACGAAGCTGAGGTGGCGGGCCGAGGAGTCCGCTCGCAGTGCCAGTTGCAGCTGGCTGAGCTGCCGTCGTACCCGCCAGCCGCGCAGCAGCGGACCGACGCCGGTTCCCGTCGGGCTGCCCATGCCCGCCATGATCGTCATGGCCCAGGACGGTACTCGAACCACCCCGGTCGGCGGGAGGGGGCGCGGGGGACTAGGTGACAAGGAGCCCGGGGCCCGGGGGATCAGGGCTGGGGGATCAGAGCCCGGGGGATCAGGGGCTCAGACGCCGGTGCTCGACCCCGGGCGGATGACCATGAGCACCACGACCACGGCCCACAGCAGGTTGAACACCCCGGCGGTCATCGGCAGCAGCTTCAGGCCGCCGACGGCCTTGGCGTGCCGCTCGTCCGACGGGTCGAGTTCGAGCGCGTCCACGGCGGCCTGCTGGCCGGGCAGCACGAAGAGCAGGAGGGAGAGCGCGGCGATCGCGGTCAGCACCATCGAGACGATCACCCATGACTGCCCGAGCACGTCCATCACCTGGGCCAGGCCGATGCCCAGCACCGGCACCGCGACCCCGAGCAGCGCGTAGACCTGGGTGATCCGGTGCAGCACCCGCAGCACGCCGGCGTCGGAGGCCCGGTCCGGTCCGCCCGCCAGCGCGGCCTTCGCCCGGCGCGGGAACATGCTGACGGCCACCGCGACCGGGCCTATGAACAGGACCGACACGAGGACGTGCAGGCTCAGCAGGAACTTGGCCATGGCGGGGCACCCTCTTGAATTCCGGTGGGCAGCTGGTCGGCTGGGGGCGGGGCGCACGCGATCGGCGGGCCCACGACCAGGCACGCTAACACCGCTTATTCACCGGCCCACCGCGCGGGTGGGCGCCGGAGCCCGCCGCCGGCGTCCAGCCCCGTTCGCTCAGCCGGCCGCCGTGAGCTCCACGATCCGGGGCGGGGCGGTGCTGACGGCCGCGACGGCGGCGGCGTGCTCCGGGTCGGTCCAGTCGAGCAGGTGCAGGTCCTCGTACCGGCTGCGCAGCGGGGCGCCCGGCGGGACGGTCAGCGGCAGGGCGGAGAGGTCGACCCGGCCGAGGGTGTCCAGGGTGGCCCGCCCGATCTTGATCAGCGACTCCTTGCGCACCCAGAGCCGCAGGAACGCCCGCTCCGGCTCCGGGTCGGCCTCGACCAGGGCGAGCTCGGCCGGGGCGAGCACCCGGCGGGCGACCGAGCGCAGCGAGCCGCCCCGGGTGGACAGCTCGACGTCGACCCCGACCGGCTGGAACCCGGCGCCGGCCGCGACCACGCCCCGGGTGTGCGACAGGCTCACGTGCACCCCGGGGTGGTCCGGCAGGTAGGGCTTGCCGTGGTCGGCGAGCCCGCAGTCCGGGCACTGCTGGGCGAGGACGAGGCCGGCCACCGGTACGCCGAGCAGCCGGGCGGCGCAGAGCCGGACCAGGACGTGGCCGGCGGTGAAGTCGGTCCGCCCGGACTCGTGCCGGAAGCGCGCGGCGCGCTCCCGCTCCATGGCGGTCAGCAGGTGCTCGCCCGCCTCGGGGTGCCGCAGTACGGCGTCGGCGGACGCGACGGCGACGAGCGGCGCGCTCTGTTCCTGGGCCTCGGTGGTCATGCCTCCAACTTAGGGCCTGTCTTCGAACTCGCGTCTGCGGGGCGACGCCGGGGCACGCACCTCGAAGACACGCCCGAGGGCCTTGCCGTCCGTCGGCGCCCGCCCGAGGAAGCGCTGCTCCGTACGGATGAATTTCGGATCCGATCTGAGGGTCTGTAAAGTGCGGATGGTCCGTTTTGGGGTTGGATGTCCCGGATCTGTGAGATCGCCAGCAGATGGCACGGAACATGGCAGGTCGTCCCGGCCTGTCCTTTTCTCATGCACGGAGGAATTGTCGATGGGTCAGGCCACCGGTTCGCCGGATCACAGAACGACCGCCGTGAGAACACCGGCCACACGAAGGCGCCGGGCCGTCCGGGTGGCGGTGGCGACCGCCCTCACCGCGCTGCCGCTGGCCGCGGTGCTGACGGTCGGTTCCGCCGCCCCGCTGGCCCCGCCGCTGGGCGCCTGCTCGGGGCCCGACTGCCCCGCCACCTGGCCGCCGCCCAACAACGGCGACTTCCCCGGCCGCGACGCCACCATCAACGTCTTCACCGGCGGCGACTACACGGTGACCGGCCGCGCCGCGGAGGCCGAGGGCAAGATCGTCACGCTGGGGAACCTGACCGTCGACAAGAACGGCGGCGGCATCTACAACATGGGCGTCGTCGGCGTCGGCTCGCGCGTGGTACCGCCGAACGGCAGCGACTTCGTGACCACCGGCGGCAACGTCGACGTGCTGACCGGCAACGCGATCCTGATCGGCGGCAGCGACTCGCACGGCCCGGCCTTCGGCAACCTGCGCCACGCGGGCTCCGTCACCGGCACCGTGAACATCGACCCCACCGGCGAGTCGATCCAGGACCCGAACGCGGCCGCGCCCTACCAGTCGGTGCTGACCCAGATCGAGGAGGTCTCCGACTGCGTCGGCCGGGCCACCGCGACCGGCACCGTCGACATCTCCCCGAGCCAGGCGACCTTCACCGGTGACGGGACCAGCATGAAGCAGGTCTTCAACGTCACCCAGAACCTCGCCTCGCCGTCCGGCGGGCAGATCGGCCTGGTCTTCAACAACATCCCGGCCGGCGCCACCGTCGTGGTGAACATGCTCGGGGACAGTCCGATCATCAACACCTACACCGGTACCGGCCTGGCCGGGGACCAGACCACCGACATGCGCTCGAAGCTGATGTACAACTTCCCGACCGCGACCTCGGCGCAGATCCTCGGCAGCGCCCAGTTCCAGGGCTCGGTCATGGCCGGCAACCCGGGCGGCACCACGACCATCGCCCAGCCGGGCATGAACGGCCGGGTGTACCTGGCGGGCAACCTGGTCCACACCGGTACCGGCGGCTACGAGATCCACAGCTACCCGTTCGACGGCGACCTGCCGGACTGCGCCGTGACGCCCAGCCCGTCGCCGACCTCGCCGACGCCGTCCCCCTCGCCGACCTCGCCGAGTCCGACGTCGCCGTCTCCCACGTCGCCGTCGCCGACGTCCCCGTCCCCGACTTCCCCGTCCCCGACGTCGCCGAGCCCGACGTCGCCGAGCCCGACGTCCCCCGCGCCGACCTCTCCGGCGCCGACCTCGCCGTCGGCCAGCGCGACGACGTCGAGCGCCGGTCCGGGCCCGACCAGCCACCACCCGACCAAGGCGCCGACCAGCCAGCACCCCGGTGGCGGTGAGCTGCCCTCCACCGGTGCGGGCAACGCCCCGGTGGTCTTCGGCCTGGCGGGCGTCGGCCTGCTCGGCCTCGGCGGTCTGGCCGTACTGGCCGCCCGTCGCCGCGGCCGCCACAGCTGACGGACCGTACGGCTGACGAACTGACGAACTGACCAGCCGGACAGCGGCGCAGGCCGCCCGAGTCGAACCCGACCGGGCGGCCTGCGCCGTTCCCGTCCCCGGCGCCGCGGGCTTCCTCCGGTCCGGCCGCCTACCGCTCGGCCGGGTAGTGGGCGAGGCCCGAGGCGAGCAGGCCGAAGGCGTGCCGCACCGCCGCCTCGACCCGGGTCCGTACCGCCTCGGCCGGCTCCCCGGCCACCATGGCCCGCCGGATCTCGCCGAGCACCGCCCGGTGGGCCCCCGCGACGGCTCCGGCCACGACCCGGGGGAGCGGGTCCTCCGGTGCGGCGCCCGATTCCTCGGCCAGGGCGGCCGCCAGCGCCGCTTCGGCCCGTTCGCCGAGCTCCAGCAGTCGGGCCCGCAGGGCGGCGCTGTCCTCGACGATCCGCCAGAACGCCGCGATCCCCGGGTTCAGCCCGACCGTCGGCTCGCCGCTCGCGAAGGCCGCCAGCAGGTCGGCCCGGACGGCGTCCACGGCCGAGTTGCCCGGGGGGCGGTGCCGGACCACCTCGGCCAGGTGGGCGACCACCTCCTCCTGGCGGTCGAAGAACAGGTCCTCCTTGGTCGGGAAGTAGTTGAAGACCGTGTTCGGCGAGACCCCGGCGGCCCGGGCCACCTCGACCACCGTGACCCGGTCGAAGCCGCGCTCGGCGAACAGGCCCATAGCGGTGTCGGAGAGCAGCTCCCGGGTCTGCTGCTTCTTGAGTTCGCGAAGTCCCATGGCCGGATCCTATCCGCCAATCATGGTGTCACTGAAAACTTGTGGTGACACCAAAAATATCCGCTACGGTGGCGGCATGACCTTCACCTTCGGCATCTATCCCGGCGGGCTGGCGGGCGACGACACCGGCGTGATCACCCCCGCCCGCCCCGACGACCCGGCCCGGATCACCGCCGCCCTGCGCGAACTCCAGGGCGGTGCAGGGGAGTTCCTGGTCCGCGCCTACCGCTCGTACCCGGGCGGCGAGCACACCCCCGAGCGGCCCGAGCGGTACGCCGTCGAGGGCCGCCGGCTCGACCTGGTGGTCCAGTACCGGGAGCGGAGCGGGGAGTTGGCGGGCTGGCTGGACTTCGTCCGGCGGACGGTCCGGACCGAGGGGCACCGCCTCGCCCTGCTCCAGATCTGCGAGGAGCCCAACCTGGACCTCCCGCCCGTGGACGGCAGCATCCCGAACGTCCGCCGGGCGCTGGTCGAGGGCGTGGTCGCGGCCAAGGAGGAGGCGCTGGCCCACGGATTCGACCGGCTGGCCGTCGGCTTCAACGCGGTGCCCTCCTTCGACCCCGCGGACACCTTCTGGACCGAGCTCGGGACGCTCGCCGACGAGCGCTTCCACCGCGCCCTGGACTACGTCGGCCTGGACTTCTTCCCGGACGTCTTCCGTCCCGTCCCGCCGTCCCAACTCGCCGACGCGGTACGGGCGGTGCTCACCGGCTTCCGCCGGGACGCGCTGCCCCGGGCCGGGATCGGGCCGGACGTCCCGCTGCGGATCTGCGAGAACGGCTGGCCCACCGGCCCCGGGCGGAGCGAGGCGCGGCAGGCCGAGGTGGTGGCGGAGGTGGTCCGGACGGTCGCCGGGCTCGCCGCCGAACTCCACGTCACCGGTTACGCGTTCTTCGCGCTGCGCGACGCGGACAGCGCGGGTGCCGGGCTGTTCCCGCGCTTCGGCCTGCTGCGCGACGACTACACGCCCAAGCCGGCCTTCGCGGTCTACCGCGGGCTGGTCCAGGAGCTGACGAACTGACGCTCCGGCAAGGCTAGTTCGCCTCGAAGAAGCGCTCCACCGTGCGACGTCGCGCGGCGACGGCGTGCACCGGTTCGCCGATCACCCGGCCGGCCAGGGCGACGGCCAGCTCGCCGACGTCCTGCCGCAGCACGCGGGCCGCCTCGGCCCGGTCGGCGGCGATCCGGGCGCGGCCGGTGGTGAGCAGTTCGTCCCGGGCGCGGATGCCCTCCGCGCGGGCCGCGACCATCGCCGCCGCGCCGCGCTCGGCGTACTCCTCCCGGATCCGGGCCGCCTCGTGCCGTGCCTCGGCCAGCTCCAGCAGTCGGGCCTCCCGGGTGGCCTCGGCCTCGGCGAGCAGGGCCTCGGCGCGTTCGGCGCGGCCCTCGGTGGCCTCCCAGCGTTCGGACTGCACCCGTTCGATCCGCGGGAGCAGACGGCGGCCGAGCGCCCATATCAGCAGGAAGAGCAGTGCCAGGCCCAGTAGCAGCGGGGCCGGTTCGGGCTTGAGCGGGCCGAGTTCGAGGTTCACGCACGCCTCCCCAGGGTGTGACGTTCCGTCAGCCTTGAGCATCCCCAAGGACGACGGAGGTCGAACTCGGCCCGGGCATGAGCTGCGTCACGGCGGCCCCCGGGTCGTGCCGCCGCTTCGGGGGCCGGCCCTCCCGGTCGGCTACGTCACCTCGCCCCGGCGGGAGAAGCGCTCCGCCCGCCACTCGCCGCTCTCCAGCACCTCGGCCAACTGCCGGGCCGCGTCCCAGACCTCGGTGTACGACAGGTAGAGCGGCGTGAAGCCGAAGCGCATCAGGTCCGGCGCGCGGAAGTCGCCGATCACCCCGCGCTCGATCAGCGCCTGCACCACCGGGTAGCCGTCGGCGTGCCGCAGCGCGACCTGGCTGCCGCGCCGGGCGTGCTCGCGCGGGGTCGCCACCTCGACGCCGTCCAGGCCCTCGGTCAGCGAGACGAACAGGTCGGTCAGTGCCAGGCTCTTCGCCCGCACCTCCGCCAGGTCGACCCGCTCCCAGATGTCCAGCGAGGCGCCGAGGGCGGCCTGGCCGAGCAGCGAGGGCGAGCTGGTCAGGAACCGGCCGATGCCCGGCTTCGGCTCGTACCCGGGCTCGAAGGCGAACGGCCGGGCGTGGCCGAACCAGCCGCTGAGCGGTTGGAGCGGGCCGGCCGCCAGGTGCCGCTCGGCGACGTACAGGAAGGCCGGCGAGCCGGGGCCGCCGTTCAGGTACTTGTAGGTGCAGCCGATCGCGAAGTCGGCGCCGGCGGCGTCGAGTCCGACCGGCAGCGCGCCCACGGAGTGGCACACGTCCCAGATCATCAGGGCGCCCGCGGCGTGCACCCGGGCGGTGATCCCGGGCATGTCCAGCAGCTCGCCGGTGCGGTAGTCGACGTGCGAGAGGACGACCGCGGCGACGTCCCCGTCCAGGTGCCGGTCCAGCTCCTCGGGGCGGATCAGCGCGCTGCGCGCGCCCTCGACCAGGCCGGTCACGCCCTCGGCGATGTACAGGTCGGTCGGGAAGGCCTCGGCGTCGCCGAGCACCGTGCGCCGGCCCGGGCGCAGCCGCAGTGCGGCCGACAGCACCTTGAACAGGTTGACCGAGGTGGTGTCGCAGACGACCACCTCCGCCGGAGCGGCGCCGACCAGCGGCGCGATCCGCCGCCCCAGCCGGTACGGCTGCTCGAACCAGCCGGCGTCGTTCCAGCTGCGGATCAGCTCCCGGCCCCACTCCTCCTCGACCACCCGGCGCACCCGCTCGGGCGTGCGCACCGGCAGCGCGCCCAGCGAGTTGCCGTCCAGGTAGACCACCCCGTCCGGCAGGGCGAACTCCTTGCGGAACGCCGCCAGCGGGTCGGCGGCGTCCAGCGCCGCGCAGTCCTCGCGCGTGGTCATTGCCCGTCCCTCCCTCGTCATCCTCTGCCCGTCCCGTCCCGTTCCGTACCCGTTGTGCCCGTCACAGCCCGTCCCGGATCGTCCACAGCTCCGGGAAGACGTCCTGCTCGGCCGACTTGCGCAGCCAGGTCAGCCCGCTGGAGCCGCCCGAGCCGGGCTTGCCGCCCATGGTCCGCTTGACCGCCGAGAGGTGGCGCTGGCGCCACCGGGTGACCCGCTCGGCCACGTCCAGCAGGGCCTCGCCGAGCGGCCGGAGCGCGGCGAGCTCCGGCTCGGTGTACACCCGCCGCCAGGCCGCCTCGACCTCCGCCGACGGCTGGTAGCGCTGCTCGGAGGGGGCCGGGTTCGGGGCCAGGCCGCGGCGGGCCAGCAGCGCCAGCGCCTCGTCGTACAGGCCGGGGGAGCGCAGCGCCTCGGCCAGCTCGGCCCGGGTGTCGGGCATCCCGTCGTACATCGCCAGCAGCGCGGCGTTCTTGTTGCCGAGCAGGAACTCCAGCCGCAGGAAGGCGGCGGACTGGAAGCCGGAGGCCTCGCCGAACAGCGAGCGGAAGGAGTTGAACTCGTGCGGGGTCATGGTGGCCAGCAGGTCCCAGGACTCCACCAGCACGTCCTGGACGTGGGTGCCCCGGCGCAGCGCGGCCAGGGTGGCGGCCAGGTCGTCCTCGCGCAGCGCCTGCCGGGCGAGCGTCCACTCGTGCCGCAGCAGGTCGAACAGCAGCTCCATCACCTGGGTGGTGACGATGAACGACAGCTCGGCCGGCTCCTTGCTGCGCGGGTGCTGCAGGCCGTGCAGCTCCTCCAGGCGTACGTACTCGGCGTACGGGGTGCCCCGGCCGGGCGCTCCGCCCCGGCCGAACGACAGGTTGGGCGTTTCCACCGTGTCGTGCCCCATCCCGATCCCTCCAGATCCTCCGGGCCGCGTCGCCCGGTCCGGTGGACCAGCCGGACTGCCGGGTTCCACCGGGTGCCCATTGTGCGGCGGCGGTGCCCCCCGCTTGAATGGTCGACGGGCATCACAACCGCCTTCGGAGCTGTCGTTCGCGAGGCGTTCAGCCGATTCGCTTTACGAATGGAAATCCCTTGATCCCGACCACCCGGGAGGCCGCCTTGGACGCCGTCGACCGCCGTCTGCTCGCCGAGCTCCAGGCCGACGCCCGGCTCTCGTACAACGAACTCTCCCGCCGGGTGAGCCTGTCCGCACCCGCGGTGGCCGAACGGGTCCGCCGGCTGGAGTCCGAGGGCGTGATCAGCGGCTACCACGCCCACGTGGACCTCACCCGGGCCGGGCTGCCGATCACCGCGCTGGTCCAGATCCAGTGCTACGGCCCGCGCTGCGTGCTGCGCGACCCGGAGGTGCCGACCTGGCCGGAGGTGGTCCAGCTGCACCGGGTCACCGGCGGGGCGTGCTGCGTGCTGCTGGTCGCGGTGTCGACGATGGCCGAGTTCGAGGCGGTGTGCGACCGGCTCGGCGGCTACGGCCAGCCGTCCAGCTCGATGATCCTCTCCAGCCCGGTGCCCTGGCGGCCGGTGGTGCCGCACTGAGCGCCGCCGGGTCGCGGTCGGGTCGCGGCACCGCGGCCGACTGGCCCTGACGCGGACGTCAAGGGGTAGGTTGCCCGGCATGCCGAACGAGCGCCACATCCTGCTGCTGCCCGGGAGCCTGCGGGCCGGTTCCACCAACGAGACGGTGCTGCGCACCGCGGCCGCGGTGGCGGCCGCCACCCCGGGCCTGCGGGCCGCCTACTACGAGGGCCTGGCCGGGCTGCCGCACTTCAACCCGGACCACGACACCGACCCGCTGCCGGAGCCGGTGGCCGGGCTGCGGGCCGCGATCGGGGCGGCCGACGCGCTGCTGGTCTGCACCCCCGAGTACGCCGGGACGCTGCCGGGCGCGTTCAAGAACCTGCTGGACTGGACGGTCGGCGGGGTCGAGATCTCGGACAAGCCCACCGGCTGGATCAACGCCGCCGGCCCGGGCCGCGGCCTGGGGGCCGAGGCCACCCTGCGCACCGTCCTCGGCTACACCGGTGCGGCGGTGCTGGACGAGGCCTGCGTCCGGCTGCCGCTGGAGCGCGGCGCGGTCGGCCCGGACGGGCTGGTCGCCGACCCGCTGGTGCGCGAGCGGATCGGCGGGGTGCTGGCCCGGCTCG
>NZ_LFVW01000003.1:0-1192 GCF_001182915.1 Kitasatospora sp. MY 5-36 | reverse complement strand
CGCTCCGCACCATCCCGGTGCGGCACCATCGCAGCATCGGCTGGCGCGTCTGCAGCATGCTCGCCCACCTCGTCGCTCCGCACCATCCCGGTGCGGCACCATCGCAGCGTGAAGGTTGGCCGCTCCGGTGCGAGGCCGGGCCCGGTCGCTCCGCACCATCCCGGTGCGGCACCATCGCAGCTTCTGCCGCGTTCGCCGGCCAGTTCCGAGCCGGCCAGTCGCTCCGCACCATCCCGATGCGGCACCATCGCAGCCTCGACGGCGGCTGGGACCTGACCGTCAACCAGCCACATCGCTCCGCACCACCCCGGTGCGGCACCATCGCAGCGCGACGAGCAGTGCCTCGCGCTTCGTGTCGAATGTCGTATCGCTCCGCACCACCCCGGTGCGGCACCATCGCAGCTCGTCCGTGGGGCGCGCGGGCCCGACGCCATCGGCATCGCTCCGCACCACCCCGGTGCGGCACCATCGCAGCTGCTGACCCTGGGCGGGATCGGCCTTGACGCCGCCATCGCTCCGCACCACCCCGGTGCGGCACCATCGCAGGCACTCCGGGATCGTCCCGGACGTCTCCACGTGCCGGGTCGCTCCGCACCACTTCGATGCGGCACCATCGCAGGGCCGACTACTCCATGGTGATGGACACCAGCGGGGCTCGTCGCTCCGCACCATCTGCGTGCGGCAGTATCGCAGGCCCGTACCTGGCTTGAAGTTCACGGAGCAATCAGCAGCTTCTCCGCATCCTTCCGGTGCGGCAGCATCGCAGCACGGTGATCGAGTGCCCGGCCGGCAGGCCGAGCGTGAGCTCCTCCGCACCTCGCCGGTGCGGCACTATCGCAGGACCTACGACCCGAACCCCAAGGGCTGGGAGAAGCAGGCGCCTCCGCACCACTTCGGTGCGGCACCACCGCAGGCCGGTCCTGAGACTGACCTCCCGCGGTCTCCACCGGGGTCACTCCTTACCATCCGGTGCGGCACCATCGCAGCTTCTGCTCGCGCTCCACCGCCCCGGACGCCCAGCCGGCTCGCTCCGCACCATCGCAGCATCGCGGCCGACGCCTGGCAGGCCGTCGTCCGTGCCGGTCGCTCCCCACCATCCTGGTGCGGCACCATCGCAGGCCGCATTCGGGCGGGCTCGCCGGCTCTCGGCGGGACGCCCCTCCGCACCTCGCCGGTGCGGCACCATCGCAGC
>NZ_LFVW01000039.1:0-3641 GCF_001182915.1 Kitasatospora sp. MY 5-36 | reverse complement strand
CGTGGCGCTACAGAACGAGACGGCGCCGGCGGCCCCGCCCGCACCGCCCGTGGTCGTACTGGTGCTGCCGCCGCCCCCGCCGTGCCCCGCCGCGGCCCCGGGGCCGGTGGCGCTTCCCGTGGTACCGCCGGTGGCATCGGGCGTCGTCCCGCCGTTGCCCCCGTTGCCACCCGACAGGCCGCTCCCGGTGCCCCCTGCGGCTCCGCCGCCCCCGGCGACCACCAGGAAGGAGCCCACGCTGACGCTGGAAGCCCCGCCCCCGCCCGGCCCTTCCGCTCCGAACCCGGTGGCCGAGATGCCCCCACCCGGAGCGCCGCCGTTGAACCCGCCGGCACCCCCCGAACCCGTGCCGTTGCAGCCCTTGCCGCCCGTGCCGCCGACGTTGACGGTGACCGTCGTCGGCGCGGTGGTCTGCGGGAGAGTGGTGACGACCCGCGCCCCCGTCCCGCCCGTCCCCGTGACGGAACAGGAGGTGCCGGCGTTGTCGGCACCGCCCGCGCCGTCGGCGGTGATCGTGACCACCGCCTGGGCCGGGATGGTGAGGCTCTGCGGGGCACCGGTGAAGCCGAAGGTGACCACCGGGTCGGCTCCCCGGGTCCGCACCGGGGCGGTGGCCGGCGCGGACCCCGTGGCCGCGGCGGTCGCGGGGCTCAGCCCGGTCCCGGCCAGCGCCACGCACACCCCTGCCACGACCCCGGCCTGCCACCACCGCGCACGGGCCTGGGCGCCTGCCTCTCCTTCGGCGACGGGATGTCCTGGGGCATGGTGTCCGATCACTGCTGTCTCCCGATGGGACGGCTTGAGGTGAGACTTCGGGGTGCTGGACCACGCGCCCCGTGCAGCGGTGGTCCCTGCTCCGGAGCGTGATCAACAGGGACAGCGTGACGACCGGACGGCCCTTGTGCCCCGATTGCTCCGACAGCGGCATGCCGCACACCATCACACTGGGCGGCACACGAACTCACTGAGCTGGTCACCGCGCTCCGCCAGGCCGCCCTGTCCTGAAAAACGGTCTCGGCGCGGCCCGACGGCGCCACCACGCTCTCCTGAGCCAGGGCCCGACGGCGCTGCGCCCTGCCGCTCCCGCCGCCACGGAGGGACGGCGCCGACCCCGTTCCCCGGTCACGGTCGGGCTTACGGCCACTCTCGCACGCCTGCCCGGACCGGCTCCCGGACACACCCCGCTCGGCCTGGCCGGGGCGACCGCCGTCTCGGCCGCCGCCGCGCTCGGCGGGCACCTGGCCTACCGGCAGGCCGCCGGCCCCGACCGGGCCGCCGCCGTGCCTCGCCTGGCGCCCGCGGACTGGGTCGCCCTCGGCGCGGTGGAGGACTTCCCGGAGGGGAAGCCCGTGCGGGCGACGGCCGGCGAACTGGCCGTGGTCGTGGTCCGCGAGGGCGACCGCTGCCACGTGCTGGCCGAGCGCTGCGCCCACCTGTCCGGGCCGCTCTCCGAGGGCTCCCTCGTGGAGGGCTGTCTGCGCTGCCCCTGGCACGGCAGCACGTTCCGGCTCCGGGACGGCGAAATGGTGCACGGCCCGGCCACCGCACCCCAGCCGGTCATGGAGGCCCGAGTACTTTCCGGGCATCTGGAGATCCGGCTCCCCGCAGCCGGCTGACCATCTTTCCCGGTCGGAGCGCGCGAGGTCGCGGGCGGGCCCGGCTCAGCCTGTGCCGTCCGGGAGGGGTGAGCGAAGCGAGCTGCGTCCGGCCCGCCAGTGGTCGAGCAAGTGGTTCGCGAAGCGCCCGCCGACCACCCCGGCCGCGGCCACGCCGAACGCCACGTCCCTGGCGAACTCGGGCTCGGCCGCGACCAGTTCCTCGATGACCCCACGGCGCACGAGTTGCTCGTGGACGGCGTCCGCCTCGACGTGCTCGCGGTAGAAGAGGGTGCCGTCCGGGCCGCCGCCGAGCCGTTCCAACGCCGCCGCCAAGCGGGCGGAGCCGGGCGAGGACGTGATCTCGACGGTCGCGAAGTGCCCGACGGCCGCCCCGCGCATCGCCCGGTGCAGGCCGAAGAGCGTCATCAGGTTGACCA
Organism: Kitasatospora sp. MY 5-36; assembly: GCF_001182915.1. Taxonomy (NCBI): domain Bacteria; kingdom Bacillati; phylum Actinomycetota; class Actinomycetes; order Kitasatosporales; family Streptomycetaceae; genus Kitasatospora; species Kitasatospora sp. MY 5-36. The sequence continues at coordinate 1,606 of NZ_LFVW01000039.1, read as the reverse complement.
CGGCCAGGGTCGGCGCCGGCACGAAGTCCAGGTAGTGCCCGTAGCCGGGGTCGAGGCCGAAGGCGGCCATCATCCGCTCGAAGAGCCGGGCGTGGGCCCGCTCCGGCCGTCCGGCGCCGTACTCGTCGTAGAGGATCGCCGTCAGCACCGCCTGTGCGGGCCCATGGATCCTCGGCAGCATCCACAGCTGCGGGTCCGCCTCCTTGAGGTGGTAGACCGATCGGTGCACCAGGTACTCGCGGGCGTGCCGGCGCTCACCCTCGGCGAGCAGGAAGTGCGACGGGCCGGTGCCGTCGGGCGGCTCGGTGAGCAGTGCTTCGAACGCGTCCCGCAAGGGCGGCGCGGGCTCCGCCTCCGCACGTACCGCGGCCAGGAACGAGCGCTCCAACCCCTGGCGGAATCTCAGGAGTTCGGGATCCCACTCCCAGTCGTCCAGGACCCCGGGCAGCCCGCGGTCGTGGAGCTCGTAGCAGAGGTGCAGGGCCAGCTGGTGGTCCTCGCCCCACGGCTCGTCGAACGGGCCGGGCGGTGTGGGCAGACGGCCCGCTCCGGGCGGTCCGGAGGTGAGCAGGGCCGTCAACGCCGCCGACAGCGGACCGCGCGACGCGGGCAGCGCGTTCACCCTTCCTCCTGGCGGCCGTCGGCGCAGGCACAGAGCACCGCGAAGGCGATGGTCAGGGTCAGCGCCCAGCAGCCCGTGAAGACCCACAGAAACGGCGCCTCGGACGTCCCCAGGCCTGCCCCGAGCAGGCCCAGCGACAGCAGGGCGAGCGCCAGCACGGTCCGCGGCCGCACGCCGCGCAGCACGTCCCAGGCCCGGCCGCGCAGGCGGAACCCGACGACGCGAAGCCTCAGCTCCAGGACGTGGTCCCGGCGCAGCCCCCGCTCGATCCCGCGCAGCTCCACCCGCTCACGCCGATCCATCCGTCCGCCTCCTCGCGCCGCCGTCCCCATGGTCCGCCGCTGCGGCTACCCGGGTTCCGCGTTCGCTAACGCCCCGGCCCCGCCCGAAGCCGGACGGCCAGTAGACAGCTGTCGTCGTCCGGGTTGGGCCCGCCGAGGCGGGCGGCGATGCGGGCGGCGGCCTGAAGCCGCACGCCGGAACCGCGGCTCGCCTGGTCGGCCTCAGCCCGATTCCGCCGGCTCCGCGCTGTCGGCCCAGCCGTCGGCGTCCAGGTCGTCCAACTGCTCGCGCAGCAGGGCGAGGGTGGCACTGAGCAGCCGGGAGACGTGCATCTGGGAGACGCCGATTCGCTCCGCTATCCGGGACTGGGTGCAGCCGTCCCAGAAGCGCAGCTTGAGGACGGTCTGCTCGCGCTCCGGCAGGCGGGCCAGCAGTGGGCGGACGGCGGTGCGGAAGTCGGCGAGTTCGATGCCGGGGTCGCAGCCGCCGAGCCGGTCGAGCAGGGCGCTGCCGGTCTCGTCGGTGTCCTGGTCGCGCAGCGCGTCCAGGGAGTTGGAGTGGCAGGCCCGGCCCGCCAGGAGTCCCTCGGTGGCCTGTTCGACGGTGAGGTGCAGGTCCTCGGCGATCTCCTCGGGCCGTGGCAGCCGGCCGAGTTCCTGCTCCAGGCGGTCGGAGTCGCGGACGACGGCGAGGTAGAGCTCC
>NZ_LFVW01000393.1:0-11045 GCF_001182915.1 Kitasatospora sp. MY 5-36 | reverse complement strand
CCCGGGGACGGCCGGCCGCTGCTCGCCGCCCCCGCCGCGCTGACCGCCGTCCCCGCCGCCACCACCGCCGGCGGCAAGCGGATCCTGCTGCAACGCCGGTGGCACGACACCCTGGTGGTGGACTCCACCCCGGTGCTCACCGCCACCGAGCGCAGCGCCTGGACCCAGCACCGGCTGCGCACCGAGCGCTACCCGGCCGCCCGCCGCGCGCCGCTGCGCGAGGCGGTGCTGTACGACGTGTTCGGCGGCCGCGGCTACGCCGACTCCCCGCGCGCGGTGCACGCCGAACTCGCCCGCCGGGACGGCCGGTTGGAGCACCTGTGGGTGGTCGACGACGCCCAGGCCGCGCTGCCGCCCGGAGTCGTCCCGGTGCGGAGCTGGAGCCCGGAGTGGTACCGCGCGCTGGCCACCTGCCGGTACCTGGTCGGCAACACCCACTTCCCGGACTTCCTGGAGCGCCGCCCCGGCCAGGTCGTCGTGCAGACCTGGCACGGCTCCCTGCTGAAGCGGATCGCCCACGACGTCGAGAGCCCCTGGCTGGCCGACCGCGGCTACCTGCGGGCGCTCGACCGGGAGACCCCGCAGTGGAGCCTGCTGCTCTCCCCCAGCCCGTTCGCCACCCCGATCCTCCGGCGCGCCTTCCGCTACGGCGGCGAGCTGCTGGAGTCCGGCTACCCGCGCAACGACGTGCTCGCCCGCCCGGACCCGCGGGCCGCCGCGGCCGTCCGCCGCCGGCTCGGCGTCCCCGAGGGCCGGCGGATCGTGCTGTACGCGCCGACCTGGCGCGAGGACCAGCAGCGCGGTGACGGCGACGGGTTCCGGCTCGACCTGCGGCTGGACCTCGGCCACGCGCGGCGCCTGCTCGGCGCGGACCACGTGCTGCTGGTCCGTCCGCACGCGCACGTCCGCGAGCCGCTGCCGGGCGCCGGAGACGGCTTCCTGTACGACTGCGGGGACTACCCCGACCCGCAGGAACTGCTGCTGGTCGCGGACGTGCTGGTGACCGACTACTCGTCGATCATGTTCGACTTCGCCATCACCGGCCGCCCGATGTACTTCTTCACCTACGACCTGGAGCACTACCGCGACACCCTGCGCGGCTTCTCCTTCGACTTCGAGTCGAACGCCCCCGGCCCGCTGGTGCCCACGTCGGCCGAACTCCTCGGCGCGCTGCGCGAACTGGCCGACGGCGACGGCGGACCGCCGCCCGGCTACGCCGAGCGCTACCGGCGCTTCCGGGCCGAGCACTGCGCGCTGGACGACGGCGGCGCGGCCCGCCGGGTGGTCGACCGGATGCTCGAACTCGGCGGCCGGGGAGGGCTAGGACACACCCTCGGACACGCCCCGGAGCACACCCCGGTTCACCCGAACGGGTAGCTCCGCCAGGGCCGCCAGACCTCGTCCGCGTCGAAGCGGGAGAGGCCGAAGCCCGGCACCGGGAAGTCCGCCCGGAAGCCGCGCGCCTGCTCGTACGCCTGATCCAGCACGTCCTCCGGCAGACCGTGGGCGACCGTCACGTGCGGGTGGTACGGGAACGCCAGCTCGCGGGCCAGCGGGCCGGAGCGGATGTCCGCCTCCAGCAGCCGGCACTCCTGCGCGCCCTCCTCGACCCGGACGTACACCACCGGGGAGACCGGGCGGAAGGTCCCGCTGCCGCGCAGCAGCATCCGGAACGGCCGGTGCGCGGCCGCCACCGCCGCCAGGTGCTCCTCGATCTTCGGCAGCTCCCCCGCGGGCACCTCGGTCGGCGGCAGCAGGGTGACGTGCGTGGGTATCGACCGGGCCAGCGGGTCGCCGTGCCCGGCCCGGGCGTCCTGGATCGCCGTGCCGTACGGGTCCGGGACGCTCACGGACACGCCGATGGTGACGACCTCGGGGAGGTCGTCACCACCGGGCAGGCGTGTGAGGGGATTCACCGCTTGGCGGCCGGGAGGAAGCCGATCCGGTCGTACACCGTCTCCAGCGTCACCGACGCCACCTCGCGGGCCTTCTCGGCGCCGATCGCCAGCACCCGGTCCAGCTCGGCCGGGTCGTCCAGGAACAGCCGGGTGCGCTCCTGGAAGGGGGTGACCCACTCGGTGAACAGCTCGGCCAGCTCGGTCTTCAGGGCGCCGTACATCTTGCCCTCGAAGTGCGCGACCAGCTGCTCGACCGACTGGCCGCTGAGCGCGGAGTGGACGCGCAGCAGGTTGGAGACGCCCGGCTTCCCCTCCTCGTCGTAGGACACGACGGTGCCGGTGTCGGTGACGGCGCTCTTGAACTTCTTGGCGCTGGCCTTCGGGTCGTCCAGCAGGCTCACCAGGCCCTTGGGCGAGGAGGCCGACTTGCTCATCTTGACGGCCGGGTCCTGGAGGTCCTGGATCTTCGCCGTCTCCTTGAGGATGTACGGCTTCGGCACCGTGAGGGTCCGGCCGTAGCGGGTGTTGAAGCGCTCGGCGATGTCGCGGGTGATCTCCACGTGCTGGCGCTGGTCCTCGCCGACCGGGACGGCGTCGGCCTGGTAGAGCAGGATGTCCGCGATCTGGAGGATCGGGTAGGTGAACAGGCCGACCGTGGTGCCCTCGGCGCCGTACCGGGAGGACTTGTCCTTGAACTGGGTCATCCGCGAGGCCTCGCCGAAGCCGGTGAGGCAGTTCATCACCCAGGCGAGCTGCGCGTGCTCGGGCACGTGCGACTGGACGAACAGCGTGCAGTGGTCCGGGTCCAGGCCCGCGCCGAGCAGCTGGGCGGCGGAGACCCGGGTGTTCTCGCGCAGCGTCGCCGGGTCCTGGGGCACCGTGATCGCGTGCAGGTCGACGACCATGTAGAAGGCGTCGTTGTCCTTCTGCAGGTCGACCCACTGGCGCACCGCGCCCAGGTAGTTGCCGAGGTGGAACGAGCCGGAAGTGGGCTGGATGCCGGAGAGCACCCGGGGACGGTCCTTGACCGGACCAGTGACCGCTGCGTTGACCATGCGGGCCATTCTTCCAGTTCCACCGACCGCTCAGGAAACCTCCGCCCCCGCGGGCTCGGCCAGTGTGACCGCACTCACCCCCACCCGGGCGATCCGCCGGCCCTCGACCTTGGCCACCGTCAGCAGCACCCCGCCGCCCCCCTCGACGGGCACCCGCACCTGGTCGCCGTCCCGGGGCAGCCGGCCGAGCGCGGCGACCAGGCAGCCGGCCACCGTCTCGTACGGGCCCTCGGGCAGGGTGACGCCGGTCTCCTCGGCGAAGTCGCCGAGGTTGAGCAGACCGTCCAGCTCCATGCCGCCGCCGGCCAGCCGCCGGGTGGGGGCGGCCGCCGGGCTGTCGTACTCGTCCCGGATCTCGCCGATCACCTCCTCGACCAGGTCCTCCAGGGTGACGATCCCGGCGGTGCCGCCGTACTCGTCCACCACGATGGCCAGGTGGTGGCCCTCCCGGCGCATCTCGCCCATCGCCTCCAGCACCCGCTTGGTGCCGGGCAGCAGCTTCACCGGGCGGGCCAGGTCACGGACCTTGACGGCCTGCTCGCCGCGCGCGCCGTACAGGTCGCGGACGTGGACGAAGCCGACCACCGCGTCGGCGCTGCCCTCGACCACCGGGTAGCGCGAGTGCGGCGAGGTGTCGGCCTGGTGCCGGACGGCGGCCAGCGGGCGCTCGGCGTCCAGGAAGGTCACCTCGGTGCGCGGGACCATCACCTCGCGCAGCTGGCGCTCCCCGGCGGAGAACACGTCGGCGATCAACGCCCGTTCGTCGCTTCCGAGTTCGGTATTGGCGGCGACCAGGCCGCGCAGCTCCTCGGAGCTCATCGAGCCGCGGCCCGCGGTCGGGTCGCCGCCGAGCAGCCGGACCATCAGGTTGGTGGAGTGGCCGAGCAGCCAGATCACCGGCCGCAGCACCACCGACATCACGTCCACCACCGGGGCGGCGACGACCGCGATCGACTCGGCGCGCTGCAGGCCGATCCGCTTGGGGGTCAGCTCGCCCAGCACCAGCGAGGCGTAGCTGATCACCAGGGTGAGGCCGACCAGGGCCACCGCGGCGGCCACGCCCTCGGACAGCCCGGCCCGGACGAACAGCGGGGCGACCTTGCCGGCCAGGGTGTCCGCGCCGAAGGCGGCGGACAGGAAGCCCATGCAGGTCACCCCGACCTGGACGGCGGCCAGGAAGCGGTTGGGGTCGGCGGCCAGGTGCGCGGCCCGGGCGGCGCGGCGGGTGCCGTGCGCCTCCAGCGTCCGGATCTGGCCCTCGCGCAGCGAGATTAGCGAGATCTCGGCGACGTTGAACAACCCGCCCAGCAGGATGAAGACGAGGACGAGCGCGGCGTCCCCGAGTGTTTCGTTCACAGCGGGCCAGTGTAGGACGGCCGGTACCGGCCGGGGCCGGACACGACGGCGGAGCACCGACTCGGACACCGCCGCGGAACCCGGTCCCGCACGACGGCGGAGCCCGGTCCGGACACGGCGGCGGGCCGCCGGTGGAGCCGTGCGGAGCGGGCTCAGATGAGGCCCAGCTCCTGGACCGCGTCGCGCTCCTCGGTCAGCTCCTTGACCGAGGCGTCGATGCGGGCGCGCGAGAAGTCGGAGATCTCCAGGCCCTGGACGATCTCGAACTTGCCGTCCTTGGTGGTGACCGGGAAGGAGGAGATCAGGCCCTCCGGAACGCCGTAGGAGCCGTCGGAGACGACACCCATGGAGGTCCAGTCGCCCTCGGCGGTGCCGTTGACCCAGGTGTGCACGTGGTCGATGGCGGCGTTGGCGGCCGAGGCGGCCGAGGAGGCGCCACGGGCCTCGATGATGGCGGCGCCGCGCTTGGCGACGGTCGGGATGAAGTCGTTCTCCAGCCAGGCCAGGTCGCTGCCGACGGCCTCGAAGGCCGGCTTGCCGGCGATCTCGGCCTGGAAGACGTCCGGGTACTGGGTCGCGGAGTGGTTGCCCCAGATGGTGACGCGCTTGATGTCCGAGACCAGGGCGCCGGTCTTGGCGGACAGCTGGCCGACGGCGCGGTTGTGGTCCAGGCGGGTCATCGCGGTGAAGCGCTCGGCCGGGACGTCCGGGGCGTTGCGCTGGGCGATCAGGGCGTTGGTGTTGGCCGGGTTGCCGACGACCAGGACCTTGATGTCGTCCGCGGCGTGGTCGTTGATGGCCTTGCCCTGCGGGCCGAAGATGCCGCCGTTGGCCTGCAGCAGGTCGCCGCGCTCCATGCCCGCGGTGCGCGGACGGGCGCCGACCAGCAGCGCGACGTTGGCGCCGTCGAAGGCCTCGTTCGGGTTGTCCGTGATGGTGATGTCGCGCAGCAGCGGGAAGGCGCAGTCGACGAGCTCCATGGCGGTGCCCTCGGCGGCCTTGAGGCCCTGCGGGATCTCCAGGAGGCGCAGGTTCACCGGCACGTCGGCGCCGAGCAGGTGGCCCGAGGCGATGCGGAAGAGCAGCGCGTAGCCGATCTGGCCGGCCGCGCCGGTGATGGTGACGTTGACGGGGGTGCGGGTCATTTCTACCTTCTCCAGCAAATCGCCAGGCGCCCCAGGCACACCGGCACTGGAGCCAGGATGATCTCTCTCGACGTCGAGAGACCGGCGTCAGGTTATCGCAAAGGGAAGCGTACGCCTGGTGTCCCGGCGTGGCTGATGCGTCACAGAAGAAAGGCGGCCCCCGCCCGGGCCCTGGATTTCCATGGCGTCGGGCGGGGGCCGTCACAGGCCGCGGATCAGTGCCGGGGCCGGCCCATCAGCTGGCCGATGTTGTCGAGCAACGGGATCTGCACCCACGGGTTCGGCTGCGCCACCAGGGTCAGCAGCACGATCGAGAGGCCCAGGAAGCTCAGCACGATCACATCGGTGAAGCGGCTGCGCACCGCCAGCATCCCGACCTCGGGCAGCACCAGCCGCAGCACCGCGCCGAGCAGCACGCCGCCGCCGAGGATCAGCAGCCCGTACTTGAAACCGTCCTTGAAGTCGGCGAACCAGGTGACCGCGAGGCCGGCGCCGACGACCAGCAGGACGAGCGTGATCGGCCACTGCCGGACCGGCAGGGCGTGATCGCGTCCGAGGGCCGCGGCCGAGCCCTCGGGCGGCAGGGTGCCGGTGGTCTTGACCGGCCTGCGGCGGGACCGGGCCGATCGCGGTTCAGTCATGCTCGCCGTCCCTGGGGTGTCAGATGCCGGCGCGGCGCTCGGCCGCCTCGACGATGTTGTTGAGCAGCATCGCGCGGGTCATCGGGCCCACGCCGCCGGGGTTCGGGGAGATCCAGCCGGCCACCTCGGCCACCCCCGGGTGCACGTCGCCGACGATCTTGCCCTCGCTGCGGCTGACGCCCACGTCCAGCACCGCCGCGCCCGGCTTGACGTCCTCCGGCTTGACCAGGTGCGGCACGCCGGCGGCGGCCACGATGATGTCGGCCTTGCGCAGGTGGGCGCCGAGGTCCCGGGTGCCGGTGTGGCACAGGGTGACGGTGGCGTTCTCGCTGCGGCGGGTCAGCAGCAGGCCGATCGAACGGCCGACGGTGATGCCGCGGCCGACCACGACCACCTCGGCGCCGTTGATCTCGACGTCGTGGCGGCGCAGCAGCTCGACGATGCCGAGCGGGGTGCACGGCAGCGGGCCGTCGATGCCCAGGGCGAGCCGGCCGAGCGAGGTCGGGTGCAGGCCGTCGGCGTCCTTGTCCGGGTCCATCAGCTCCAGGACCGGGTTCTGGTCCAGGCCCTTGGGCAGCGGCAGCTGGACGATGTAGCCGGTGCAGGTCGGGTCGGCGTTGAGCTCGCGGACGACGTTCTCCACGTCCTCCTGGGTGGCGGTGGCGGGAAGCTCGCGCTGGATCGAGGCGATGCCGACCTCGGCGCAGTCCTTGTGCTTCCCGTTCACGTACCAGCGGCTGCCCGGGTCGTCGCCGACCAGGACGGTACCGAGGCCGGGCGTGACGCCCTTCGCCTTGAGGGCCGCCACGCGGGCGGCGAGTTCGGACTTGATCGCGGCGGCGGTGGCCTTGCCATCGAGAATCTGGGCAGTCATGACCCCATTCTCCCGGATCGCCGGGGGTCTCCGTACCGAGGGCGTCCGACCGCTCGGGCCGCGGTTCCGGGGTGGCCGGGCCGGGGAACGGGCGCGCGGCCGGGCGGGGGAACAGCCGGGGGAACCGGCGGGTGAACGGACGGGTACGAAGGTCCACCGCACATTGCGGTTGCGCCACAGTCTCGGCGCGGCACGCGGAACCGGCTGGACAGGGCGCCGTCGTCCGGATGACGATAAGCGCATTCCCGCCGCGAACCGGCCCGGTGACGGGCCGACGGACCCGCGGTGGGGCGTACCCGGGGGAAAGAGCCAGTGAGCCGACCAGAGCAGAGCCAGCAGTCCGACCGCGGGGGCACCGTCCCGCCCGCACCGCACCCGTCGGCTGCCTCGCGCCCCTGACGCTCACCACGCTGCCGAGCCGCGGCGCCCGTCACCGCCGCCGGGCTGTCACCCCGCTCGGCTAACGTCCCCTTCGGCCGGTGACCCTTGTCACCGGCCGGCACCGGGCCGTCAGCGTCCCGTCCCCGCGTCCCCGCAACTGCCCGGAGGCATCCATGAGTTACCCGCCCGACCCGAACAACCCGTACGGCCAGCCGCAGGCCGCCCCGGGCTACGGCTACCCGCAGCAGGCCCCGCCGCCGCAGGCCGCCCCTGGCTACGGCTACCCGCAGGCCGCCCCGGCCTACGGCTACGCGCCGATGGCCCCGCCGTCCATGCCGGGCCTGGTGACCACCGCCCGCGTGCTGCTGTTCATAGTCGGCGGCGTGCAGACGCTGCTCGCGATCCTCTACATGGTCATCGGGGCGGTCGCCAAGGACGCCACCAACGCCACCCGGGCCGCGAGCGAGGACAACCCGTTCACCGCGCTGGGCGACGCCGCCGCCGGCGTCCTGATCGTCGTCGCCGTGCTGTTCGGCCTGTTCGCCGCGCTCTCCATCACGCTCGGCGCGAAGTTCGGCAAGGGCGGCAACGCCGTCCGGGTCACCACCATCGTGTACGGCTCGCTCGGCGCCCTGATCGGCCTGCTGATCCTGCTGGGCGCCATCACCGGCGGCACCGCGGTCGGCCTGGTCATGGCCCTGCTCTGGCTGGCGATCAGCATCATCTGGATCACCGCCATGTGCGTCCAGGACGGCGTCAACTGGTTCAACCGGCCGCGGTACTGACCGGCCCGCAGGACCACGCCGGAGCGGCCCGGCTCCCTCCTCGGAGGGGGCCGGGCCGCTCTGTCGTTCCGTCACGCCGTCACGCCGGCGGCGGGATCAGTGGAAGAAGTGCCGCGCGCCGGTGAAGTACATGGTCACGCCGGCCTCGGCGGCCGCCGCGACGACCTCCTCGTCACGGATCGAGCCACCGGGCTGGACGATCGCCTTGACGCCGGCCGCGATCAGGATCGCCGGACCGTCCGCGAACGGGAAGAAGGCGTCCGAGGCCGCGTAGGCGCCCTTGGCGCGCTCGCCGGCCCGCTCGACCGCGAGCTTGCAGGAGTCCACCCGGTTGACCTGGCCCATGCCGACGCCGACCGAGGCACCGTCCTTGGCCAGCAGGATCGCATTGGACTTGACGGCCCGGCAGGCCCGCCAGGCGAAGGCCAGCTCGGCCAGCTCGGCCGCGGTCAGCGCCTCGCCGGTGGCGAGGGTCCAGTTCGCCGGGTCGTCGCCCTCGGCGTGCACCCGGTCGGCGTCCTGGAGCAGCACGCCGCCGGAGACCGGGCGCACCTCCTGGCGGTTGGCCGGGGCCTCGGGGGCGAGCAGCACCCGCAGGTTCTTCTTGCGGGTGAGCACCTCCAGGGCGCCCTCCTCGTAGCCGGGGGCCACGACGACCTCGGTGAAGATCGGGGCGATCTGCTCGGCCAGCGCCACGGTGACCGGGCGGTTGACGGCGATCACGCCGCCGTACGCGGAGACCGGGTCGCACTCGTGGGCCTTGCGGTGCGCCTCGGCGACGTCGGCGCCGGTCGCGATGCCGCACGGGTTGGCGTGCTTGATGATCGCGACGGCCGGCTCGGCGTGGTCGTAGGCGGCGCGGCGGGCGGCGTCGGTGTCGACGTAGTTGTTGTACGACATCTCCTTGCCGTGCAGCTGCCGCGCGCCGGCCAGGCCGCCGGTGCCGTCGCTGTACAGCGCGGCGCCCTGGTGCGGGTTCTCGCCGTAGCGCAGCACGTTCTGGCGCTCCCAGGTGGCGCCGAGGAACTCGGGGAAGCGCTCGTCGCTGGGCGCGTAGCCGGCCTCGAACCAGGAGGCGACGGCCACGTCGTAGGCGGCGGTGTGGGCGAACGCGGCACCGGCCAGGCGCTTGCGGGTGGCCAGGTCGAAGCCGCCCTCCTGGGCGGCCTTCAGCACGTCGCCGTAGCGGGCCGGGTCGACCACCACGGCCACCGAGGGGTGGTTCTTGGCGGCGGCGCGCACCATGCTCGGGCCGCCGATGTCGATCTGCTCGACGCACTCGTCCGGGGTGGCGCCGGAGGCGACGGTGGCCTTGAACGGGTAGAGGTTCACCACGACCAGGTCGAAGGGCTCGACGCCGAGCTCGGCCAGCTGGGCGCGGTGCGACTCCAGTCGCAGGTCGGCCAGCACGCCGGCGTGCACGCGGGGGTGCAGCGTCTTCACGCGCCCGTCCAGGCACTCCGGGAAGCCGGTCAGCTCGGAGACCTCGGTCACCGGGACGCCGGCGGCGGCGATCCGGCCGGCGGTGGAGCCGGTGGAGACGATGGCGACCCCGGCGGCGTGCAGGCCCTGGGCCAGCTCCTCCAGACCGGTCTTGTCGTACACGCTGATCAGCGCGCGACGGATCGGACGAACGTTCTCCGAAACGGGCGTGGTGGAGCTGGCACTCATGCCGGAATCCATACCTTTCGGTCCTCGATGCGGTGACCCTCGCGGGCCAGCCGGCCCACGATGTCGACGAGCAGCTTGCGCTCGACAGTCTTGATGCGCTCGTGCAGCGCTTCGCCGCCATCGGCGTGGTCGGCGTCGACGACCTCGACGACGCCCTGCGCGATGATCGGCCCGGTGTCCACGCCGGAGTCGACCAGGTGGACGGTGCAGCCGGTGACCTTCACCCCGTACGCGAGCGCGTCGGTGACGCCGTGGGCGCCGGGGAAGGCGGGCAGCAGTGCGGGGTGGGTGTTGACGATCCGCCCGGTGAAGGCGGCGATGAACTCGGGGCCGAGGATCTTCATGAAACCGGCCGTGACCACCAGGTCCGGCTGGTACTCGGCGACGGAGGCGGTCAGCGCGCGGTCCCAGGCGGCCCGGTCCGGGTGGTCCTTCACCCGGTGGACGAAGGTCGGCAGGCCCGCCTTCTCCGCCCGCTCCAGACCGGCGATCCCGTCCCGGTCCGCACCGACGGCGAGGATCTCGGCGCCGTACGCCGGATCGGCGGCGGCCTCGATCAGCGCCTGCAGGTTGGTGCCGGAGCCGGAGACCAGCACGACCAGGCGGGCCGGTCCGGGCGTACGGGGCGGGAAGTGCTGGGCGGGGGCGGCGGCCACTGCGCGTTTCTCCGTAGGTCGGGCGCCGTCCGCTGGTACGTCCACCGGCGGTGGGGCCACTACGAACGGCAGGTCGAGCGAGGGGGAACTCCGGGGAAACCCGCCGCGACGCGGGCCCGGGGGAACCTCTGTGGGCTGCTGACCGTCACCACGATAACGGCTGGTCGGACGGCCTCCGCACCCTCCCGGCGGCGCTACGCGCGTAGTTGAGACGGGGATCTCCTCCGGCCCGCCGCACCGGAGTTGCCCCGGCCCGCACCGGCCCGCCGACGGGCAGCGGGCGGCCCGACGGACGGCCGCCGGACCATCCCGCCGGACGGCCGCCGGATCGGCCTGCGGGATCATTGGGGCGCGGAAGACCGCTCCGACCCGAGAACCTCCGAACGAGCCCCGACCGAGAAGGAATGGCTGAACCCATGAGCAGCGGCGACGACACCGGCGAGCGCAACCCCTTCGCGCCGCCGCCGGCGGATACCCCGGACCAGCCGTGGCAGCCGCGCAGCCCCTGGGCCGGCGGGGGCCAGGACGGCCCCGGCGGACCGGCAGGCCCCGGCGGCGAGGACGGCGGACGCCCGCAGCTTCC
>NZ_LFVW01000392.1:0-11174 GCF_001182915.1 Kitasatospora sp. MY 5-36 | reverse complement strand
CCCGCAGAAGGTCCGGCGGGCGGCCGGGGTGCTCGGGGCCAGGCTGCGCTCGGCGCCGCTGACGCTGGCCCTGCTGGCCGGGCTCTGGCTGCTCGGCGCGGCCACCCGCAGCCTGGGCCACGGCCCGTCGGACCGGCTGCTGGAGCGGGCCGGCATCGGCCTGTCCACGCTGGCCGAGGGCCACTGGTGGACGCCGGTCACCTCGATGTTCTGGTGCTCGGGCCGCGGCTCGTACGTGTTCACCAGCCTGCTGCTGCTCCTGGTCGGCCCGGCCGCCGAGCACCGGCTCGGGCGGCTGCGCACCCTCGCGGTGCTGGTCGGCGGGCAGGTCGTCGGCACCCTGCTGGGCACCGGGCTGGTCGCGTTCGGCTCCTCGGCGGGGGAGCAGTGGACCGCCTCGGTGGCCGACCAGATCTCGGTCGGCCCCGGCGTCGGCGTGTTCGCGCTGGCCGGGGTCCTCGGGTACCGGCTCACCGTGCTCTGGCGCCGCCGGCTGCACCTGCTGGTGCTGCTCGTCCCGCTGGTGATGACGCTGTACGTGGGCCACCTGCAGAGCGTCCAGCGGTGCGCCGCCGCGCTGGCCGGGCTCGGCCTGGGCGCGCTGGTCAGCCGGGGCCGCCCGCACCTGCGCACGCACCGCTCCTCGCACTCGGAGACCCGGGTGCTGGTGGCGCTCTGCCTGGTCGCGGCCGCCTTCGGGCCGCTGCTGGCCTCGCTGTCCGACAACGCCAGCGGGCCGTTCAACACCTTCTCCGAGCTGTACTTCTCGCACCGGCTCAGCCCGGACGAGGTGGCCGACTTCTGCGCGCAGTCGGCGCACGACTGCGCCCGGGCGCACGCCGTCGTCCGGATCTTCGACACCCCGGGCCGGATGATGGCCGCGCTGATCCCGGCACTGCTGCTGGTGCTCGCCGAGGGGCTGCGCCGGGGCCTGCGGTTCGCCTGGCTGGTCACCGTGGCCACCGAGCTGCTCTGGGCGGCGCTGCTGTGCTGGCTCTACCTGGACGCCGGGCCGGTCAGCCGGGACGTGGTGCAGTACTTCGTCGAGGCGCTGCTGCTGCCGCTGCTGACCACCGCGCTGCTGGTGGCCACCCGCAAGCGGTTCCTGCTGCGGCTGTCCGGCCGCTCGGTGCGCCGGCTGGCCCTGGTGCTCGGCGGCGCGGCGCTCGCCTCCGCGGCCACCTACGTGGGGGTCGGGCGGCTGGTGGCCGGGGAGTTCGAGCCGGGGGCGTCCGCCCGCCGGCTGGTGGCCGGGCTGCCGGCCCAGTTCCTGCCGCCCGCGTACAACGACCTGCTGCCGGACTACCCGATCGCGGTCGGGCCGGTGGCGCGCTTCCTGGAGACGTACTGCGGGCTGGCGTTCTGGGCGGTCGCGCTGGCCGTGCTGCTGTCGGTCTTCCGCCGGCCGGTGCTGCACACCGACGCGGCGGCGGCCGCCCGCGCGCGGGCGCTGCTGGCCGAGCACGGCGGCGGGACGCTCTCCTTCATCGCCACCTGGGACGGCAACCACTACTGGTTCGACGAGGGCGGCCGGGCGGCCGTCGCCTACCGGGTGGTGGGCACCGTCGCGCTGACCACCGGCGACCCGTTCGGCGCGCCGGAGGACCGGGCCCGGGCGGTGGCCGGCTTCGCCCGGTACTGCGACGCGCGCGGCTGGACGCCGTGCTTCTACAGCGTCTGCGGCGAGACCAGGGCCGCCACCGCGCAGCTCGGCTGGCGCTCGGTGCAGGTCGCCGAGGACACCGTGGTGCCGCTGCCCGAGCTGGCCTTCACCGGCCGCAAGTGGCAGGACATCCGCACCGCCCTCAACAAGGCCGGCAAGCAGGGCATCTCCGCGGAGTGGTGGGCGTACCACGAGGCGCCGCTGGCGCTGCGGGAGCAGATCCGGGCGATCTCCGAGGAGTGGGTCTCCGAGAAGGGCCTGCCGGAGATGGGCTTCACGCTCGGCGGGCTGGAGGAGCTGGACGACCCGGACGTGCGGGTGCTGATCGCGGTGGACGAGCAGCGGGTGGTGCACGGGCTGACCAGCTGGATGCCGGTGTACGAGAACGGCGTGCCGGTCGGCTGGACGCTGGACTTCATGCGCCGGCGCTCGGACGGCTTCCGCGGCGTCAGCGAGTTCCTGATCGCCTCGGCGGCGCTCGGCTTCAAGGAGGAGGGCGCGCGCTTCCTGTCGCTGTCGGGCGCGCCGCTGGCCCGGACCGGGCAGGACGAGGAGCCCACCGGCCTGCAGCGGATGCTGGACTGGATGGGCAAGGTGCTGGAGCCGGTGTACGGCTTCCGCTCGCTGCTGGCGTTCAAGGCGAAGTTCCAGCCGGAGTACCGGCCGATGTACATGGCGTACCCCGACCCGGCCGCGCTGCCCGGCATCACCAGGGCGATCGGCAAGGCGTACCTGCCGCACCTGACGGCGGCCCAGGGCGTCCGGCTGATGCGCAAGCTCTCGGGCTGACCCGCCCCTGGGGGCGCGACCGTACGGGCTTCCCGGGCCCCGGACCCGGGTCGCCGCGCGACGGACGCGGACGGACGGTTCACCACGCGGGCGGGCGCGTCACGGCCCGGAAGCACGGGGGCGCTCCCGCGGGCCGGCGCCCCCGTCAGCCGAGCAGCTGGGCGAGCGCGCGGTCGGCGTCCAGGTGCAGGTGCTCCTCGCCCTCCGGGACGACCAGCCGGCTGCGCCACAGGAAGCGGCGCAGGTCGGCGGCGTCGAACTGGAGCAGCGCGGTGCCCTCGGGCGCCCGCAGCTCGACCATGGTGCGCCGGCCGACCGCGGGCCGGACGTGGACGTCCCCGGCGCCGGACGGCAGCTCCAGACCGGCCGAGAGCAGCTGGCGCGCGAAGACCCAGACGATGTCCTCGGAGCCCCGGCGCTCGGCCGGGTCGTCCAGCGAGAACTCGGCGGGGAAGGCCATCCGGACGGCCAGCGGGTCCTCCGGCAGGTAGGAGAGCCCCACCCGCAGCCGGACGGAGCGGTGGGAGGAGAGGATCAGGCGGGCCTGGACGGTCTCTTCGACGGTGCGCACGGGCGGGGTCCCTTCGGTTCGGTGCGAGGCTGCGTGACAGCAGTGAGGGTTGCTGCGGCCTCACCCTGGTGAGAGTCCCGGGACCGGTGGTGCTTACCGGGTTCCACGAGGCAATCGTTGTGATCCGGGTCACATCGATTTCCGGCCGCGCGGGCCCGGCGCGGAGCGCCGCCTGGAGGCCCGAACGGCGCCGGACCCGGTACGCTGGGCGGGTTGTCCGATTGCCGCCCGACCGCGGGGTGAGGCCGCAAAACCGCCTCTGACCTGCGATGATCCCCCTCGGAGACCGTGAGTACTGCCGCCGCCTCCTCGATGCCGCTGTTCTCCGACGTACCGGAGCCGCAGGCGCCCGTCCGATCCGTCGGCCACGCCGCGCCCGCCGGTTCGCACCACCTCTCCCCGGCCTTCCCCGGCCGCGCCCCCTGGGGCACCGCCGGCAAGCTGCGGGCCTGGCAGCAGGGCGCGCTGGACAAGTACATCGAGACCCAGCCGCGCGACTTCCTCGCGGTCGCCACCCCGGGCGCAGGCAAGACCACCTTCGCGCTCACCCTGGCCTCGTACCTGCTGCACAACCACCTGGTGCAGCAGGTGACGGTCGTCGCACCGACCGAGCACCTGAAGAAGCAGTGGGCCGAGGCCGCCGCGCGGATAGGCATCCGGCTGGACCCGGCGTACTCCTCCGGGCCGCTCTCCCGGGACTACCACGGCATCGTGGTCACCTACGCGGGCGTCGGGGTCAACCCGATGCTGCACCGCAACCGGACCGAGGCCCGCAAGACCCTCGTGATCATGGACGAGATCCACCACGCCGGTGACTCCAAGTCCTGGGGCGAGGCCTGCTTCGAGGCCTTCGAACCGGCCACCCGCCGGCTGGCGCTGACCGGTACGCCGTTCCGCTCCGACACCAACCCGATCCCGTTCGTGGCCTACGACGCGGGCGGCGACGGCATCCGCAAGTCCATCGCCGACTACACCTACGGCTACGGGCACGCGCTCGCCGACCACGTCGTCCGCCCGGTGATCTTCCTCAGCTACAGCGGCAACATGCGCTGGCGCACCAAGTCCGGCGACGAGCTGGAGGCCCGGCTCGGCGAGCCGATGACCAAGGACCTGATCGCCCAGGCCTGGCGCACCGCGCTGTCCCCGCAGGGCGAGTGGATCCCCTCCGTCCTCCAGGCCGCCGACCGGCGCCTCACCGAGGTCCGCAAGGCGATCCCGGACGCCGGTGGACTGGTCATCGCCACCGACCAGAACGTGGCCCGCGCCTACGCCAAGATGCTGCGCGAGATCAGCGGCGAGAAGGTCACCCTGGTCCTCTCCGACGAGACCGAGGCCTCCAAGCGGATCTCCGACTACGCGGAGGGGACCTCGCGCTGGATGGTCGCCGTCCGCATGGTGTCCGAGGGCGTCGACGTGCCGCGGCTGTGCGTCGGGGTCTACGCCACCTCGATCTCCACCCCGCTGTTCTTCGCCCAGGCCGTCGGCCGCTTCGTGCGCGCCCGCAAGCGCGGCGAGACGGCCTCGGTGTTCCTGCCGACCATCCCGATGCTGCTGGGCTTCGCCAACGAGATGGAGCTCCAGCGCGATCACGTGCTGGACCGGCCGAAGAAGGAGGGCGACGGCCTCTTCGACGAGGAGGACCGGCTGCTCGCCGAGGCCGAGCGGGCCAACGACGGGCCGGACGGCGCGGGCGGCGACGAGTTCTCCTACGAGGCGCTGGGCTCCGAGGCGGTCTTCGACCGGGTCCTGTACAACGCCATGGAGTTCGGCATGCAGGCCCACCCGGGGAGCGAGGAGGAGGAGGACTACCTCGGCATCCCGGGCCTGCTGGAGCCGGACCAGGTGCAGATGCTGCTCCAGAAGCGCCAGCACCGGCAGATCCAGCGCAGCAAGACCAAGCCCGCCGAGGAGGCCGACCTGCTGGAGCTGCCGGCCGAGCAGCGGCCGGTGGTCACCCACCAGGAGCTGCGGGAGCTGCGCAAGGAGCTGAACGCGCTGGTGGCCGCCTGGCACCACCGCACCAACCAGCCGCACGGCACCATCCACAACGAGCTGCGCCGCCAGTGCGGCGGGCCGCTCACCGCGCAGGCCACCGCCAACCAGCTCAAGGCGCGGATCGTGAAGATCCGGGAGTGGGCCAACTAGTCCGGGCGGCGGCCCGGCGGGGCCTGTCGGCGGAGGGGCTTCGAAGGGCGGCGCGTCCGGTCATCGGACCGGGGGCGCGTCCGGAGCCCGACGCACCCGGCGAATCGCGGGGGTTCGTCCCGAATTCGAGGCGCTGTTGGAGTTGATCACGCCCGAATTTTGGACAACCACTTCCGTCGCGTCATTTCCTTCACTACCTTTCCCCCACGCTCTTCCGTCGGGCAACCCCCGCGGGACGGCGTCGCAGGGCCGTGCGCGTCAACGACGACGCCGTACGGCCCGAGCGCGGCCACCCCCACCTGCGCGCGACACCGACCTTGGAACGGCGCCGCCCGCCCCGCGAGCGCCGCGGAAAGGATTGCCCGTCGTGACAGCCGAGACCTCCCAGACCCTGGACCGCGGCGTCCGGGTCCTCAAGCTCCTCGCCGACTCCGAGCGCGGGCTCACCGTGACCGAGCTGGCCGCCCGGCTGGCCGTCAACCGGACCGTGGTCTACCGGCTGCTGGCCACCCTGGAGCAGCACGGCCTGGTCCGCCGGGACATCGGCGGGCGCGCCCGGGTCGGCCTCGGCGTGCTGCGCCTCGCGCACCGGGTGCACCCGCTGCTGCGCGAGGCCGCGCTGCCGGCCCTGCGCAGCCTCGCCGAGGACCTCGGCGCCACCGCCCACCTGACCCTGGTGGACGGCAACGAGGCGCTGGCCGTCGCCGTGGTCGAGCCCAGCTGGACCGACTTCCACGTCGCCTACCGGACCGGCCTGCGCCACCCGCTCACCGAGAGCGCGGCCGGCCGGGCGATCCTGGAGGCGCGCACCTTCCCCAGCCAGCGCCGGCCCGAGCAGGGCTTCGTCATCACCCGGGCGGAGGAGCAGTCCGGGGCGAGCGGGGCCGCCGCCGCGCTGGTCGGACTGAGCGGCATCGAGGGCAGCGTCGGCGTGGTGATGCTGAACGGCATGGTGCCCGAGCGGGTCGGCCCCCGGGTGGTGGAGGCGGCGACCGAGGTGGCCGACGCCCTGAGGTAGCGCCCGCACCCGGTGTCGGGTGTGTTTGGATTCCCCTTGTGTCCGACACCAAGCTTTCCAAGGCCCTCACCTCCCCGCGGACCCGCGCGCTCACGCTGTGCGGGGTGCTGGTCGCCGCGCTGTTCGGGGTGGCCGCCTTCGTCCCGCTGCCGTACACGATCACCTGGCCGGGCCTGACCGCGGACACCCTGGGCTCGTACGAGGACAAGCCGGTCCTCACGATCACGGGCGCGCCGCTGCGCACCACCGAGGGCGAGCTGCGGATGGTCACCATCACGGCGACCAACCCGGGGCAGAAGAACACCTTCTGGCGCTCGATGCAGGCCTGGTTCGACCCGAAGGAGGCCGTGCGCCCGACCGAGACGGTCTACCCGGAGAGCAACCCGGTGAAGGCCGACGAGGCGACCGCCGCGCAGATGGCCGAGTCCCAGGACGCCGCCACCGCGGCCGCGCTGAACTACCTCCGCCTGTCGCCGGACCAGGTGAAGGTCAAGGTCGACCTGGGCGCGGTCGGCGGCCCGAGCGCCGGCCAGATGCTGGCGCTGGGCATCGTCGACAAGCTGGCCGGCGACGGCAAGGGCGGCGACCTCACCGGCGGGCTCACCGTGGCCGGCACCGGCACCATCGAGGCGGACGGCACCGTCGGCCTGGTCGGCGGCGTCCCCCTGAAGACGCAGGCGGCCGCCCGGGACGGCGCGACGGTGTTCCTGCTGCCCAAGGACGAGTGCTCGGACGCCAAGGTGAACACCCCGAAGTCGCTGCGGCTGGTGCCGGTCGGCACCCTCGGCGAGGCGGTCTCCGCCCTGGAGGCGCTGAAGAGCGGCGGCAGCGTCCCGTCCTGCTGACCCCCGGCCGGCCTCGTGCGGGCCTCCGACCGGCCGGGCGTCCCCCCGCACGGGGTCGGCCCGGCCCGCGCGGTCAGATTCCGAAGGCGACCGCGGCGAAGTCCTCGCCGAGCCGGGTGCGCAGCTCGGCGGCGATCCCGGCCAGCCGGTGGGCCTGGGCCATCGGCAGGGAGACCGAGATCGCGCCGATGCCGTTGCCCGCGACGATCGGCACCGCCGCACCCGCCGAGCCGAGCGCGTACTCCTGGAACTGGGTGATCGGGACGGCCCGCCGCGGGCCCTGGCGGGGCAGCAGCGGCAGGCAGGCCGGGTCCCGCAGGGTGTACGGGGTGAACGGCACCATCGGGTAGCGGGCCAGGTGGGCCCGGCGCTCCTCGGCGGTCATCAGGGCGAGCAGGGTCTTCCCGGCCGCGTGGGCGTGGGCGCCGACCCGCCAGCTGTGCCGGTCGATCAGCGGCGCGCCGGGGGCCTCGGCGGCCTCGATCAGCTCCACCTCGCCGTGCCGGTACCAGGTGAAGTAGACGGCGGCGGACAGCTCGTCGGCGAGCAGGCCCAGCAGGGCCCTGAGCCGGGCCCGGTCGGTGGCCGGGCCGTCGTCCCGGACCAGCCCGGTGACGGCGGGGCCGGTCAGGTAGCGGCCGCTGTGGCGCTCCAGGTAGTGGTCGTGCACCAGGGTGCGCAGCAGGTGGTAGGCGGTGCCCAGGGCGAGGTCGGTGTCCCGGGCGAGCTGCTTGGCGGTGGCGCCCTTGGGGTAGCGGGCGGCCGCCGCCAGCAGGCGCAGGGCGCGCTGGGCGGAGGCGATGAGGGTGGGGGCGGTACCGTCGGCCGCGACGGCGTTCGTCATGCGGGGGCCGACCAGGGGGAGGGCGCGGCCGCCACGGGTATCAGCGGGCCGGAGAGCGGCGCCAGGATTTGTAGAACGTTCATACATAAATCTTGCGGCCCCCGACGCCTCCTGCCTATGCCGAATCGGCGCGTGGCGTGGCGCGGACCCTCCTACTCGGCGGCGGCCTGGTCCACCAGCGGCAGGATCCGGTACGGCACCGGGTTCTCCAGCACGATCGCGGTGGACGAGCGGACGATCCCGTCGAAGCCCAGCACCCGGTCGATCACCCGCTGCAGATCGGCGTTGGACCGGGCCACGATCCGCACCAGCATGTCCCCGATCCCGGTGATGGTGTGCAGCTCCAGCACCTCCGGCACGCTCGCCAGGTGCGCCCGCACGTCCGCGCCCTGCCCCTGGGAGATCTCCAGGGTGGCGAAGGCCGTCACCGGGTAGCCGATCGCCGCCGGGTCCACCTCCGGGCCGAAGCCGCCGATCACGCCCTTGGCCTGGAGCCGGTCCAGCCGGGCCTGGACGGTGCCCCGGGCGACCTGCAGCCGGCGCGAGCACTCCAGCACCCCGATCCGGGGCTCCTCGGCGAGCAGCCGGATCAGCCGGCCGTCCAGCGGGTCGATCGTGTCGTTCGTACTGCCCACGATGGAATTCCCTTGAGGGGCAGTGGAGTTGGGGGAGCCGGGGGAGCTCGGCGAGTGGGCGGGGGGCATTCGCGGCACCGTCCTGTGGTGGGCATTCTGTACAGCGGCGCGGCCGATTCTCCCGCTCCGGGGCACAGCTTGACCAGGAGGAAACGGAACAGTTGCGCGCGGGTCGGCCCGGCGACACCCTCCAGCCACACCCCCGTGCGCAGGGCCCCACCCCCGGTGCCGGGGGCGGCCACGATGGTCCGTACGCCTACCGGGAGGGCAGTCATGACCGACACCGCCGCCGAACCCGCCCTGTTCGGGGCAGACCTCCCACCGGACCCGGCGGAGGCGGGGCCGCTGCCGATGGGCCGCGCCGACGCGGTGGTCTTCGCGGTCGCCGACGCCGAGCGGGCGGCCCGCCGCTACTGCGCCGCGCTCGGGCTGCGATGTACCGCGTACGCCGGGCCGGAGACCGGCGAGCCGGAGCTGCTCTCGTACGTGCTCGCGGCGCCGGGCACGCGGATCGTGCTCACCTCCCCGGTGCCGGCCGCCCCGCCGGGGCCCGCCGCCCCGGTGCGGACCGCCTCCCGGACCGCGTCCCGGGTGCGGACCGGCGGCCCGCGCGGCCGGGAGCTGACCGCGTACCTGGACCGGTACGGGGACGGGGTGCTGGACCTCGCGGTGAGCGTGCCGGACGTCTACTACGCCTACGACTACGCGGTGGACCGGGGTGCGCTGTCGCTGGCCGAGCCGTACGAGGCCCGGGACGACTACGGCGCGGTGGTGCTGGCCACCATCGGGGTGCCGGGCGGGACCAGGCACACGCTGGTGGACCGGGCGGGGTACGTGGGGCCGTACCTGCCGGGGTACGTGCCGTGCGACGGCCTCTGACGGGGCGTCGTGCGGCGGACCGGTTCCTGACGGACCGCCGGAAGCGCCTCAGCGGATCGCCGTCTCCACGATCGGCGGGTGGCCGTTCCAGGAGGCGAAGACGGAGTTGGCCTCGTCGCCCCGGGTGAAGTCGACCCGCAGCCACTGGCCGTCGGTCCACACCTGCATCTGCCAGCCCGGGTCCGGGGTGGCGGAGACCAGGGTGGCCCGGTCCGGCTTCAGGTCCAGCGCGACCTTGCCGCCCGGGATCGGGTAGCTCTTCACCGTGGACGTCGTGGTGGCGGTGGGGACGGGCCGGCGGGTGGGCGGCGCGGCGGTGGTGGCGGGGGCCGGGCCGTGCGGGGCGGTGGCGGCGGTGGCGGCGTTGGTGGTGCCGGTGGTCGGGGAGGCCGCCGGGGAAGGGGTCGTGGACTGTGCGGCGGAGCGCGGCTGGTCCGCGGTGGCGGGCGCGGAGTGCAGCGTGCCGTCGGCCTTCGGGGAGGGCAGCGGCAGCGCCGTGGGCCGTTCGAACGCGGCGCCGGTCAGCACCGCGTGCACGCCGAGCCAGGACAGCGCCACCGCCGCCCCGGTGGCCGCCGCCCAGGCGCCGAGCTGTACCAGTCCGTTCCGCATCGTCCGCACATCCTGCCGTATTTCCATACGGATGGAGACCGGCACCCCCGGTATTCAGCAGGGCAGTTGCACAATGTCCGGACCCACCCCCGAGGTACAGACCACTGACCGGCGATGGCGTACCGTGCAGGCCCATGGCAACAGTGCTCGTGGTCGAGGACGACCCCTTCGTACGATCCGCCCTCATCCGGCACCTGACCGACACCGGTCACGCGGTCCGCAGTGTGGGCACGGCTCTGGAGGCGCTGCGGGAGGTCGCCCAGGTCGGCTGTGACCTGGTGATCCTCGACCTCGGCCTGCCGGACCTGGACGGCAGCGAGGCGCTCAAGATGATCCGGGGCCTGACCAACGTGCCGGTGATCATCTCCACCGCCCGGGACGACGAGGCCGAGATCATCCGGCTGCTCAACGACGGCGCCGACGACTACCTGGTGAAACCTTTCTCCGGGGAGCACCTCAGCGCCCGGATGACCGCCGTGCTGCGCCGCTTCGGCAGCGGCGCGGCCCCCGTCGCCCAGGTGCTGCGGGTCGGCGGACTGGCCATCGACCTCCAGCGGCGGGAGGCCGCGCTGGACGGACGGCCGCTCGACCTGACCCGCCGTGAGTTCGACCTGCTGGCCTTCCTGGCCGCCCGGCCCGGCGTGGTGGTGCCGCGCAAGGAGATCCTCGCCGAGGTCTGGCAGCAGACCTACGGCGGCGACCAGACCATCGACGTCCACCTCTCCTGGCTGCGCCGCAAGCTCGGCGAGACCGCCTCCAACCCCCGCTACCTGCACACCGTCCGGGGCGTCGGGGTCCGACTGGAGGCCGCCGGAGGACTGCCGGAGCACCGGACATGAGGCGGTTCGGGCGCTCGCTGCGCTGGGCCCTGATCAAGGCCGCGGTGGCCGGGACCACCATGGTCGCGCTGGCCTTCCTGATCCCGCTCGGGCTGATGGTCCAACAGACCGCGCGGGACCGGGCCTTCACCGCCGCCGAACGGCAGGCCGCGGCGCTCGGGCCCGCCCTGGCCATCACCACCGACGAGGACGCGGTCAACCGGGCCCTGGCCAGTACGGACGCCGGCGGGCAGGGGCGGATGGCGGTGCACCTTCCGGCGGCCGGGCAGCCCGCCGGAGCGGGCGGCGCCGAGGCGGCGACCGTGGGGACGGGCGGGGGCGGCCCCGGGACGGT
>NZ_LFVW01000391.1:0-11181 GCF_001182915.1 Kitasatospora sp. MY 5-36 | reverse complement strand
GCGTGCGCCGGACGGCCCGCCGGTACGGCGGCGCGCCCATCGGCCTGCTCATCGGCCTGCTCCACGGTCGGCGGTGGCGGCTGCGGGTGCCGCCTGTCCGCCACCCTCCGGGCGGCCGCGGCCGGGGCGCAACCGCAGAGGGCCGATCGGGCGGGCCCGAGACTCGGCAAAGACGCTGGTCGGAGGGGCTGTGTAGGCTCAACGGTCATGGCGAGGGTGACACGGGACGATGTGGCGCGGGTGGCGGGGACGTCCACGGCGGTCGTGAGTTATGTGATCAACGACGGGCCGCGGCCGGTGGCGGCGGCGACCCGGGCGCGGGTGCTCGCGGCGGTCGAGGAGCTCGGCTACCGGCCGAACCGGGTCGCCCAGGCGATGGCCCGGCGGCGGACCGACCTGCTCGGGATGGTCGTCCCGGACGCCCGCCAGCCCTTCTTCGCCGGGCTCGCGCACGCCGTCGAGCAGGCCGCCGCCGAGCACGGCCGGCTGCTGCTGATCGGCAACTCCGACTACGCCGACGAGCGCGAGGCGCACTACATCCGCGCCTTCCTCGGGATGCAGGTGGACGGTCTGGTCCTGGTCACCCAGGACCCGGCCACCCCCGGGCTGACCGGCTTCGACGTGGCCGACGGCACCCCGGTGGTGCTGCTGCACCACCGGGCGGAGAGCACCGGCGGCGTCGCCGTGGTCGCGGACGACCAGGGCGGCGCCCGCGAGGTGGTCCGCCACCTGCTCGGGCACGGGCACGCCGAGGTGCACTGCTTCGGCGGCACCCTCGCGCTCAGCCCGCACGACCCGGTCACCGGGCGGACGGCCGGCTGGCTCGCCGCGCTGGAGGAGGCCGGGCTGCCCACCGAGGGACGGCTCACCCCGGCGCCGTTCGACCGGGTCCGGGCGCACGCCGAGGCGCTCGCCCTGCTCGCCCGTCCCGACCGGCCGTCCGCCGTGTTCTGCACGACGGACGACCAGGCGATCGGCCTGCTGCGGGCCGCCGACGACCTCGGCATCCGGGTACCGGAGGACCTCGCGGTGGCCGGCTTCGACGACATCGCCGAGGCGGTGATCGCCGGGCCCGCGCTGACCACCGTCACCACGGCGCAGGACGAGATGGCCCGCGCGGCGGTGGAACTGGTCCTCGGCGGGCCGGAGCGCCGCGCCCAGGGCGCCCGCACCTTCCCGGCCCAGCTGGTGGTCCGGCGCTCCTGCGGCTGCCCGTAGGGGACGGCGCGGGGCTGAGGCCGGGGGGGGCGACCCCGGACCGGCCGGGCAGCGGCGCGGGGCTTGCGTCGGGGACGGCGCGGGCGCCTCAGCCTTCGAGCAGTTCGTCCGCGAGCAGGTCCATCAGCAGGTTGTCGTGCCAGGTGCCGTCCGGCCCGCGCTCGTACTGGCGCATGGTGCCGACGGTGCGGAAGCCGACCTTGGTGTAGCAGCGGATCGCGGCGAGGTTGTCCGCGGCCGGGTCGATCACCAGCCGGTGGTAGTGGTGGTCGTGCACCAGGTACCGGGCCATCGTGCGCACGGCGTCGGTGCCCAGGCCCAGGCCGTGCACCGTCGGGTCGAGGTAGAGGTCCATCCCGGCGTGCCGGTACTCGTCGTCGTTGTTGGCGTACCACTGGATGGCGCCGACCACCTTGCCGCCGAGGTCGATCGCGAAGGTCTCGGTGCCGGGCGACTCCAGGTCGTTGGCGACCTCGTCGGCCAGGTCGTCACCGCCACGCCAGCGTTCGAACACCTCGGGCGTGCCGCGGATGGCCGCCAGCGCCGGGATGTCGTCGCCGGTGGCCGGGCGGAGCGTGACCAAGGTGCCGTGCAGAATCGTCCCCATATGGGGCATGTTGGCACGGAAACCCGGCTCCGGCGAGTGTTTTCGACCCGCCGTCCGGCCCCTTCCGGCGTGCGGCCTCGGGGCCGGGGCCGCACGCGCGCGAGGCGGGCGCCCGGGCGTCAGGCGGTGGGGCGCGCCGGGTCGCCGAGGGGGCCGAGCCAGACGGCCGTGACGGCGCTGACGTAGCGGGCGCCGCAGTGGTCGCCGGGGACGACGAGCTGCGGACCGGCGGCGTCCAGCGGGGCGCCGTCCATGCTGGTGGCGAGCAGGATCTCCTGGCCGCCGAAGTCCGGGTCGATCTCGGCCCAGGAGACCACCGCCCGGTGGCCGTCGGCGCCGGCCACCGAGAGCAGGAAGCGCAGCCGCTGCTTGCGGCCGGAGAAGTCGATCCGGGGCCGGGCCGCGCGCAGCACGTCCAGCAGCGCCGGGCCCTCGTAGCCGTGGCGCTGCTCGCCCGCGGTCCGGCAGTCGAAGCTGACCTCGACCCGGCGGGCGGGGAGGACACGCAGCTGCGCCACCGTCAGCTCGGCGGGGCGGTCGAGGTGGCCGTGCAGTCGGACGGTGGGTCTCGCCGGGGTCATGGGTGCTCCCTCCTCCCGGGCCACGGCGCCGCGGCCCGGGTGGAGGAGTACCCGAGCAGCGGCCGGAGCATTCGCAGATGCGATGGATCGGGCGGACTTCCACTCGCAGGTGCGGGCCCTGAGCCCGGGTGGCGGCTGTCGGCGGGGCCGGCCCTACGGGGTCTCGTCCTGGCGCAGCCGGGCGCTGACGGCACCGAGCCCCTCGGCGAGCACCGCGAGCTGCTCGCGGCTGAGCACGTCGATCAGCAGTTCGCGCACCAGGGCGACGTGCCCGGGCGCGGCCTGGCGCAGCGCCTCTCGGCCCTGGTCGGTGAGTTCGGCGATGACGCCGCGCACGTCGCTGGGGCAGGAGCGGCGGGCGACCAGGCCGGCCCGCTCCAGCTGGGTGACCTGGTAGGTGAGGCCGCTCTTGGAGGTGACCAGCTTGTCGGCGAGCTCGGTCATCCGCAGCGAGTCGCCGGGGGCGGCGGACAGGTGCACCAGGATCTCGTACTGCTGGTGGGAGAGTCCGGAGTCGTCCTTGAGCTGGCGTTCCAGCCGCCGGTTCAGCAGGTTGCTCGCGACGACGAAGCCCCGCCAGGCGGCCGCCTCGTCCGGGTCCAGCCAGCGGGGTTCGTTCAGTGTGGACATGGGGTGAAGCCTACTCCTGTTGTTCAAATTCGAACGAAGGTGTACCGTCGGTTCCGTAAAGGTTCAAATTTGAACTACCTGTCGGACTACCTGCCGGTCGAACGGCCCCGAGGAGGACGCCATGAGCACCGCGGCCCCTGAGCGCATGCCCGCCCTGTACCTGTCGCACGGCGCGCCGCCGCTGGCCGACGACCCGGTCTGGCCGGGCGAGCTGGCCGCCTGGTCCGCCGACCTGCCCCGGCCCAAGGCCGTCCTGATGGTCTCCGCCCACTGGGAGGAGGCCCCGCTCGCCCTCGGCGCCGTCACCACCGTCCCGCTGGTCTACGACTTCTGGGGCTTCCCCGAGCACTACTACCGGGTCCGGTACGCCGCCCCCGGCGCGCCGGACCTCGCCGAGCGCGTGCGCAAGCTGCTGCGCGCCCCCGGCACGCCCGTCCAGGACATCCCCGACCGCGGGCTCGACCACGGCGCGTACGTCCCGCTGGTGGAGATGTACCCGGACGCCGACATCCCGGTGCTCCAGCTCTCGCTGCCCACCCTCGACCCGCAGCGGCTGATGGAGATCGGCCGCAGGCTCGCCCCGCTGCGCGACGAGGGCGTGCTGATCGTCGGCAGCGGCTTCTTCACCCACAACCTGCGGGCGCTCAGCAACGACGGCCGGATCACCTCGGTGATGGCCGAGTTCGACGACTGGGGCCGGCGCGCCCTGGAGGCCCACGACCTCGACGCGCTGCTCGACTTCGAGCACAAGGCCCCGGCCGGACGCCTGGCCCACCCGCGCACCGAGCACTTCGCCCCGCTGTTCGTCACCCTCGGCGCCGGCGAGGCCGACCTGGACAGCCAGCGCAGCGTCATCGACGGGTTCTGGATGGGCCTGGCCAAGCGCTCGATCCAGCTGGGGTGAACCCCTCCCCTTCGAGCACCCCGCCTGCCGGACGCCTCACAGCCCTCACAGGGAGCAGCAGGTGAACCGCTCGCCGATGTGCTCGGGCTGCTCGATCTCGTCCACCAGGGCGACCGCGTAGTCCGCCACCGAGATCCGGCTCTGCCCCTCGGCATCGGTGAGCAGCTGGTCCAGGCCGGTGCGGTAGCGGCCGGTCCGCTCCCCCGGGCCGATCTCGGCGGCCGGGCTGAGCACCGTCCAGCGCAGGTCGGAGACCGTCCGGTAGTAGTCCAGCGCCGCGCCGTGGGCGTGCATGATCTGGAGGAGCGGCTCCGGCAAGCCCGGGGCGTCCCAGACCCGCACGCCCGGCGCGGTCTCCAGGTTGCCCGCCCCGCCGACCGCGATCAGCCTGGGGGCCGCGCCGCCCAGCGTGCGCAGGCCTTCGACCAGGGAGCGGGCGGCGGGCTCGACCAGCGCCTGGTGGCCCGGGCCGTCGCCGCCGCCGACGGCGCTCACCAGGACGTCCCGGCCGGCCGCGACCCGGGCCACGTCCGCCGGGTCCAGCACGTCCGCGCGCTCCACGGCGGCGGCCGCGCCCCGGTAGCGGTCCGGGTCCCGGACCACCGCGGTGACCTCGTGCCCGCGCGCCGCCGCCTCCCTGACGACCGCGCTGCCGATGGTGCCGCCGGCGCCGATCACGGCGATTCTGGCCATGGGTACCTGCCTGGGTGCTCGCGGGTGGGGCGGCGTCGGACCGCGGGACGCTGGATCGCAGGGCGCCGGATGCCGGACGCCGGACGCCGGACACCGGACGCGCCGGACAGGACCGATTATCGGACGAACTCCCGGCGCGAGCCGGGGCACTGGGCCTATCGTGTGACGCCCCGGACGCCCCGGACACCCCGTCGAAGGAGTGGTCATGCGCAACGGCGACGCCGTACGAACCGCCCTGGACGCCGCCCTAGCCGTCCTCGCCCCGCACACCGGGAACCGCGACTGGGACGCCCCCGCCGGGCTCCTGGAGTGGAGCTGCCGCGACACCGCCGCCCACATCGCCCACGACCTGCTCGCCTACGCCGGCCAGCTCGCCGCCCGCCCCCGCGACCGCTACCTGCCGCTGGACCTCACCGTCCGGCCCGAGGCCGACCCGGCCCAGGTGCTCACCGTGGTCACCGCCGCCGGACACCTCCTCGCCACCGCCCTGGACGCCACCCCGCCCGAGCTGCGCGCCTACCACCACGGGCCCTGCGAACCGCTCGGCTTCGCCGCGATGGGCGTCGCCGAGACCCTGCTGCACACCCACGACATCACCCGCGGCCTCGGCCTGCCCTGGCAGCCGCCCGCCGAACCGTGCCGCTTCGCGCTCGACCGGCTCTTCCCGCACGCACCGCGGGAGCCGGATGCCCACCCGGCGGAGGTCCTGCTCTGGTGCACCGGGCGCGGGGAACTGAACGGCCGCCCGCGCAAGTCCTCGTGGACCTGGCGGGCGGCCATGGGCGAGTGGCCGGACTGATCCGACCGGTCAGGCGCTCCCGGTGGCGATCCGCTCGGCCTGGCTGCGCTCGATGCAGAACTCGTTGCCCTCCGGGTCCCCGAGGGTGACCCAGCCCTTGCCGTCCGGGAGGCGGTGGTCCGCCAGCACGGTCGCCCCGAGGGCGACCAGGCGCTCCACCTCCTCGTCCCGGCTGCGGTCCTGCGGCTGGAGGTCGAGGTGGACCCGGTTCTTCGCCGCCTTGCCCTCGGGCACCCGGATGAAGAGCAGCGAGGCGCCGGCGGAGTTCACCACCGCCTCCTCGTCGCACGGGTTGTCGTCCTCGCCCAGGGTGCCGTCCAGCGCCTGCGCCCAGAAGGAGGCCAGGGCGTGCGCGTCGCCGCAATCGATCGTCACATGTCGTACCAGAGATGCCATCCGCCTACTCTGACCTGCGCGGTTCGGGTTCGTCCAGCCATTTGCGGGAGTGCCGGTGGCCGTCCAGCGGAAAGGGCGGGAAGGGCGGGAGCAGTTCCACGAACGGGTAGCCGGCCTTCTCCGCGACCCGGCAGGAGGCGGGGTTGTCCACCTGGTGCAGCAGGTCGATCCGGCGCAGGCCGCCCTCGGCGAAGGTGGCGAAGGCCCAGGCGGTGAGGGCCTCCACCGCGGGCGGGGCCACCCCCCGGCCACGGGCCGGGGCCGCCGTCCAGTACCCCACCTCGGCTCTCTCCCCGCCGGGTACGGGGTACTTGAGGGCGACGTTGGCGACGAGCTCGGCGCCGTCCAGGACGGCGAAGCTGTACCGGGTGCCCGCCGCACGGCCCTCCTCCTGGAGGCGCAGCCAGTGCGCGGCCTCCTCGGCGTCGCCGACCGGGGTCCGGGTGAAGCGGCGCAGGGTCGCGTCCCGGTAGGCCTCGATCAGGGCCGGCGCGTCGGCGTCCTCGAAGGGGCGCAGCAGCAGGCCGTCGGCCGTCAGGGCGGCGGTCACTTGAGGCCCTCCCAGCCCCAGCGCGGGGTCGGGCCGGGATCGCCGAGGTCGGTGCCGGCCGGGGAGCCGGAGACGTCCTCGGCGATCCGGGTGCCCCAGTCGAAGTACTCCAGCACCCGGCGGCGCAGCAGTTCGTCCCCGGGCAGCTCCGCGCGGACGGCCTCGGCCATCAGCTCCATCCAGCGCAGCCGCTGCTCCTCGGTGACGGCCAGGCCCAGGTGGGCGCGGAGCAGCGCCTGGTGGCCGCCCAGTCGGTCGGTGTAGCCGGTCGGGCCGCCGAACACTTCGGCCAGCCAGACCGCGACGTGCTCGATGTGGGTGGGGGTGAAGTCGGCGAAGACCGGCGCGAGCAGGGGGTCGGCGAGGGCGCCCCGGTAGAAGGTCCGGCTGAGCCGGCGCAGGACGTCGATGCCGCCGACGGCCTCGTAGAGCGTGCCGGGCCGTTGGTCGTTCATGGCTGTGCTCCCCGTGGGTGAACCGTACGTTGCGACCTTCCTAGCAGCCGCCGAGCCCGGCGCGAACAGCGGCCCCGGGCCCGCTGTTCGCGCCGGGCACGGCGAGCGGAGGCCCGGACTCCCCCGCCCGGGCCCGGGTGGCGGGCGGGGTGGGCCCGGGTGCGCGGCGTCCTGGCGGACCGACCCGACGGCTCCGCCGTTCCCGCTTGACCCTGACGCTGGCGGCAGGGTCGGAGGGTGGACCCATGGACGACGAGAGCGGGACGCGGAGCCGGGTCGTGGTGGTCACGGGGGCCGGGACGGGGATCGGGCGGGAGACGGCGCTGGCCTTCGCCGCCGAGGGGGCGCGGGTGCTGGCGGTGGGGCGGCGACCGGAGCCGCTGGCCGCGACGGCCGCCGCGTACCCGGCACTGATCGAGCCGCTGGCCGCGGACGTGACCGGGCCCGGGGCACCGGAGGAGATCGTCCGGGCGGCACTGGAGCGGTTCGGGCGGCTGGACGTGCTGGTCAACAACGCGGCGATCGTACGGAGCGGGCAGGGGATCGGCGGCTTCGACCGCGCGGGCGTCGAGGCGCTGCTGGCGACCAACCTGGTCGCCCCGGTGCTGCTCGGCCAGGCCGCGGTGCCGGCGCTGAGCGGGAGCCGGGGCGTGGTGGTCAACGTCAGCACCGCCGTCGGGCAGCGCGGCTGGCCGAGCAACTCGGTGTACGCGGCGACCAAGGCGGCGCTGGAGACGGTCACCCGCAGCTGGGCGGTGGAGCTGGCGCCGCGCGGGATCCGGGTGGTGGCGGTGGCACCCGGGGCGATCGACACCCCGATCGGCGACCACTCCGGGTACGGCCCCGAGCAGCGGGCGGCGATCCGGAAGTGGCAGATCGAGCACACCCCGCTGGGCCGGATCGGCCGCCCCGAGGAGGTCGCCTGGGCGATCACCCGACTCGCCTCGCCGCAGGCCTCGTTCGTGACCGACGTAGTGTTGCCGGTGGACGGCGGCGCGCTGGTGGGCTGACCGGGAGGGGACGGGTGGCGGTGCGGATCGGCGAGCTGGCGGCCCGGACCGGCAGTACCGCGCGCGCTCTGCGGCACTACGAGCAGGCCGGGTTGATCGACTCCGAGCGCGCGCCGAACGGCTACCGCGAGTACGGCGAGCCGGCGGTCGTCCGGGTGCGCAACATCCGTGCGCTGGTGGCCGCCGGGCTCACCCTGGAGGACGTCCGCCCGCTGCTGGGCTGCCTGGACGGGGACGTGCTGGCGGTCCGGCCGTCCGAGCAGGTGCTGGGGATCGCCCGGCGGCGGCTGGCGGTGCTGGAGCGCCGGATCGCCGCCCAGACGGAGGCCCGGGACCGGCTGGCGGCGGCGCTGGCGGCGGCCGGGGTCAGCACGGACGGAGCCGACGCGGACGGGGCGGCGGCAGCCGGGGTGGTGGCGGACGGGGTGGGCGCGGACGGGTGACACCCCCGATCGGGGGTGTGCAGGGGGCGGGTGGGGGAGGACAGTGGCCCCATGCAGATTCCACTCTCCGTGATGGACTTCCTCGACCGGGCCGAGCTGGTCTACGGCGACCGGGTCGGCATCGTCGACGAGCCCGTGCAGCCGGCCGAATCCTGGGGCGAGCTGAGCTACCGCCGGGTCGCCGAACTGGCCCGGGCCCAGGCCGCCGGGCTGGACCGGCTCGGTGTCGGGCCGGGCGAGCGGGTCGCGGTCGTCTCGCACAACTCGGCCCGGCTGCTGACCTCCTTCTTCGGGGTGAGCGGGTACGGCCGGGTGCTGGTGCCGGTGAACTTCCGGCTGAAGGCCGAGGAGGTGTCGTACATCGTCGAGCAGAGCGGCGCCTCCGTGCTGCTGGTCGACCCCGAGGTCGCCGACGCCCTGGACGGGGTGGTGGCCAAGCACAAGTTCGTGCTGGGCGCGGCCAGCGACGCCGTGCTGTACGACACCGACGCCACCCCGCGGCGGTACGCGGTGGACGAGAACGACACCGCCACCATCAACTACACCAGCGGAACCACCGCCCGCCCCAAGGGCGTTCAGCTCACCCACCGCAACGTCTGGCTGAACGCGACGCTGATGGCCCTGCACTACGGGGCCGGCGACCGGGACGTCTACCTGCACACCCTGCCGATGTTCCACGCCAACGGCTGGGGCCTGCCGTTCTCGCTCACCGGCCTGGGCGCCCGGCACATCGTGCTGCGCAAGGTGGACGGCGCGGAGATCCTGCGCCGGGTCGAGCGGCACGGGGTGACCTTCCTGTCCGGCGCGCCCGCCGTGGTCCAGATGGTGCTGGACGCGGCCGCCGACTGGGACGGCCCGGTGCCCGGCCGGGACCGGGTGCGGCTGGTGGTGGCCGGCGCCCCGCCGCCGACCTCGGTGATCCAGCAGGTCGAGGAGCAGCTGGGCTGGGAGTTCATGCAGCTCTACGGTCTGACCGAGACCTCCCCGGTGGTCACGGTCAACCGCTCGCGGGCCGAGTGGGACGCGCTGCCGGCCGCCGAGCGGGCCGAGAAGCTGGTGCAGGCCGGCTCCCCCGCGCTCGGCACCCGGCTGCGGGTGGACGCGTCCGGCGAGGTGCTGGTGCGCTCCAACACCGTGCTGGACGGCTACTGGCAGCAGCCGGAGGCCTCGGCCGAGGCACTGCGGGACGGCTGGTTCCACACCGGCGACGGCGGCACCCTCACGGACGGCCTGCTGACCATCTCCGACCGCAAGAAGGACGTCATCATCAGCGGCGGGGAGAACGTCTCCTCGATCGAGGTGGAGGACTGCCTGTACGACCACCCGGCGGTCGCCGAGACGGCGGTGATCGGGGTGCCGCACGAGAAGTGGGGCGAGACGGTGAAGGCGCTGGTGGTGCTCCGGGAGGGCCACGAGGCCGTCACCGAGGCCGAGTTGATCGCGCACTGCAAGCAGCGGCTGGCCGGCTACAAGTCGCCCACCACGGTGGAGTTCCGGGACGCCCTGCCGCGCACCGCCACCGGGAAGCTGCAGAAGTTCCGGCTGCGCGAACCGTACTGGACCGGGCGGGAGCGCCGGGTCAACTGAGGCCGCGCCGGGGGCCCGTCAACCGACGAGCCCCGACTCCCTCGCCGCGAGGGCGAGTTCGGTCCGGTTGCGGACGCCGAGCTTGTGCATCGCGGACTTGAGGTAGCCCGTCACCGTGTTGCAGGTCAGGCCCAGTCGGGCGGCGATCTCCGGGTTGGTCCGGCCGGTCGCCGCCCAGCGCAGCACCTCGTGCTCGCGCGGGGTCAACGGCGGTACGGGGGCGGCCGCCCGGGGCTTGTCGAAGGGCTTGGCGAAGGGCTTTCCGCAGGACTGCTCGCAGGGCTTTCCGCCGGGCCGTTCGCGGCTCCAGGCGGCGGCCCCGGCCAGTGCCCGGGTCGCCGCCTTCGCCAGGGTGCCGACCGCGGAGATCCGCACGTCCCCGAACGGGACGACGGCGCGCAGCGAGGCGTACACCACGCCGTGCACGGTGTCGCCGTCCATCAGCGGGACGGTGAGCATCGCGTACAGGTCCTCGGCGGCCACGGCCGCGTCGTAGTGGTGCGAAATGGTCGTCGCCGCACGGTAGTCGGGCACCCAGCTGGGCGCGCGTTCGGCGAGCGCCCGGCCGCCGAGGCCGAGTCCGGCCGGGACGGGCACGTCGTGCAGCAGGTCGGCCCGGATGCCGGCCCAGTGCCGCAGCACCATGCCCTCGCTGCCGGGACGGCTGCCGGGCAGCGGCTCGGGCACGCCGACCAGGCCGACGTCGGCGCCGCACTCGGCCACCACCCGGCGGGCGAGGTCGCCGAGCACGGCGTCCCGCACCAGCTCGGCGGCGCGCGCGGCGAGTTCGGGGTCCTCGGGTCGCGCGGCGTCGGCGACGGGGTGCGCAGGATGGGGGTCCGCAGCCCTGGTCATCGCGGAATTGTCACACGCGGTGCGGCCGGTGGCGAGAGTCCTGACGTGCGTGTTTCGTGGAGTGGCGGACGCCGCCGCCGGGCCGGGAGTAGTGTCCGGCCGTACGCTACCGGCGGGTAGCAACTGCCGTGACCGGAAAGGGAGCCGATGACCGAGCCGAACGCGCCGGGCAACGTGCTGGGCGGCCTGCTGGCGGACCTGCGGGCCGAGAACGCGGTGCTGGACGACCTGGTCGCCGGGCTGCCGGCCGAGGAGTGGGCCCGCCCGACCCCCGCCGAGGGCTGGACGGTGGCGCACCAGATCGCCCACCTGGCCTGGACCGACGACTGGACGGCCCTGGCCGCGCGCGACCCGGAGGGCTTCGGCGCGTCGCTCGGCGGGCACTTCACCGAGCTGCTGGCGGCCGGCGCCGACCCGGTCGAGGACGGCGCCCGCGCCGGACTGCCCGCCGGG
>NZ_LFVW01000390.1:0-909 GCF_001182915.1 Kitasatospora sp. MY 5-36 | reverse complement strand
GTGGGAGAGTAGGACGCCGCCGAACAATTATTCAAGGCCGCGGCCCCAGCGACTCGCTGGGGCCGCGGCCTTTTTGTGTTTTGCGAACGTGAAGAAGATCGGCAAAAGCGGGACTTCCGCCCAGACGCGGAGGGTCCCGGCATGTCGGACAATGGAGAAGGTACGCGGGCCAGCAGGCCGGCGTCGAAGCCGCGTGGCGGTGGTGGAGTCGCATGCTCCGCCCGCGGTGTAGCTGAAGCAGCAGAAGGAGTCACCACGATGTCGAACCAGCCCCAGGACCGTCCCGAGCGTCGATCGGACGACGGCCGAGGCTACGAGCCCCGGTCCCGCGGGGGCTGGTCCAACGACCGTGGCGGCGACCGCGGTGGCTTCCGCCGCGATGACCGCCCCTCCGGCGGCTACCGTCGCGACGACCGTGACGACCGTCCGCGTCGTGACGACCGTCCGTCGGGCGGCGGGTACGGCCGCGACCGCGACGACCGCGGTGGCGACCGTGGCGGCTTCCGCCGTGACGACCGCCCCACCGGCGGGTACAACCGCGACCGCGGCGACCGTCCGTCGGGCGGTTTCAACCGTGACGACCGTGGCGGCGAGCGTGGCGGTTTCCGCCGCGATGACCGTCCGTCGGGTGGCGGTTTCAACCGCGACCGCGGTGACCGTCCGGCCGGCGGTGGCTTCCGTCGTGACGACCGCCCCTCCGGCGGTTTCAACCGTGACGACCGCGGTGGCGACCGTGGCGGTTTCCGCCGTGACGACCGTCCGTCGGGTGGCGGTTTCAACCGCGACCGTGGCGACCGTCCGGCCGGCGGTGGCTTCCGCCGTGACGACCGCGCCTCCGGCGGCGGTTTCCGTCGTGACGACCGTCCCTCCGGTGGCGGCTTCCGCCGCGATGACCGCCCGTCCGGTGGC
>NZ_LFVW01000389.1:0-332 GCF_001182915.1 Kitasatospora sp. MY 5-36 | reverse complement strand
GCGACCGTGGCGGCTTCCGCCGTGACGACCGCCCCTCCGGCGGTTTCAACCGCGATGACCGTGGTGGCGACCGTGGCGGTTTCCGCCGTGACGACCGTCCGTCGGGTGGCGGTTTCAACCGCGACCGCGGTGACCGTCCGGCTGGCGGTGGCTTCCGCCGCGATGACCGCCCCTCGGGTGGCTTCAACCGTGACGACCGCGGCGGCGACCGTGGCGGCTTCCGCCGTGACGACCGCCCCACCGGCGGGTACAACCGCGACCGCGGCGACCGTCCGTCGGGCGGTTTCAACCGTGACGACCGTGGCGGCGAGCGTGGCGGTTTCCGCCGCGAT
>NZ_LFVW01000388.1:0-9733 GCF_001182915.1 Kitasatospora sp. MY 5-36 | reverse complement strand
GGCGACCGTGGCGGCTTCCGCCGTGACGACCGCCCGTCCGGCGGTTTCAACCGCGATGACCGCGGCGGCGACCGCGGTGGTTTCCGCCGCGACGACCGCCCGAGCGGTTTCCGTCGGGACGACCGTGACGACCGTCCGCGTCGTGACGACCGTCCGTCGGGTGGCGGTTTCAACCGCGACCGTGGCGACCGTCCGGCCGGCGGTGGCTTCCGCCGTGACGACCGCTCCTCCGGTGGCTTCAACCGCGATGACCGCGGTGGCGACCGTGGCGGCTTCCGCCGCGACGACCGTGGTGGCGACCGCGGCGGCTTCCGCCGTGACGACCGCCCGTCGGGTGGCGGCTACCGCCGTGACCGGGACGAGCGCGGCGGCGACCGCCGGGAGTACGACGACCGCCGGGGCAACTACGAGCCCGTCAAGCGTCTGCCGATCCCGGAGGACGTCACCGGCTACGAGCTGGACGCGGACGTGCGCCAGGAGCTCAAGAGCCTGCCCAAGACCCTCGCGGACGACGTCGCCCGCAACCTGGTGATGGTGGCCCGCCTGCTCGACGGCGAGGCGGAGGAGGCCTACCAGTACTCGCGCATCGCGCTCCGTCTGGCCTCCCGCGTGGCGGCCGTCCGTGAGGCGGCCGGTTTCGCCTCGTACATGACGCAGCGCTACTCCGAGGCGCTGACCGAGTTCCGCGCCGCCCGTCGGATGACCGGCCGGGCGGACCTGTGGCCCGTGATGGCCGACTGCGAGCGCGGTCTGGGCCGTCCGGAGCGGGCGCTGGCGATGGCCGGCGAGCCCGAGGTGAAGCAGCTGGACAAGGCCGGCCAGGTCGAGATGCGCCTGGTGGCGGCCGGTGCCCGCGCCGACATGGAGCAGTTCGACGCCGCCGTGGTGACGCTGCAGAGCCCGGAGCTGGCCTCCAACTCCGTGCAGCCGTGGACCGCGCGTCTGCGGTACGCCTACGCCGAGGCCCTGATCGCGGCCGGCCGGGCCGACGAGGCCCGTGACTGGTTCGCCAAGGCCGCCGAGGCCGACACCGACGGCACCACCAACGCCTCGGAGCGGCTGGCCGAGATCGACGGCGTGGAGTTCACCGACACGCTCGACCCGGAGCTGGCCGAGGACGAGGCCGAGTCCACGGACGTCCCGGTGCAGAAGAAGCGCGGTGGCGGCGACCACTCCGAGGACCGCGTGATCTTCGAGGACGAGGAGGACGTCGAGGAGTTCTACGACGAGGACGACCTCGAGATCGACGACGACTTCGACGGCGTCGTCCCCGAGCGCGCCCAGCAGGCCGAGGCCGCCGAGGCCGAGGAGTCGAAGGCCGCCAAGGCCGACGCCGACGCCGACAAGAGCTGAGCAGCTCCCTGGCAAACGCCGTGAGGCCCTGCCGTTCCCCGGGAAACTCCGGGAACGGCAGGGCCTCACGGCGTTCCGGCCCGTGTCCGGGCCGGCCGAGGTGTCAGCCCCGGGCGGTGTCAGCCCAGCGCGAGGTTGCGCAGCACCAGCCCGGTGGCCGGCTTCGGCCCGAAGGAGGTGGACTTGCGCGGCATGGTGACGCCCTGCTCGGCCAGCCGTCGTACCACGGACTCCCGGACCGGGTGCAGCAGGACGGCGGTGCCGCCGGTGCGCGCGGCCTCCTGTTCGGCGGCCACGGCGGTGTGCAGGTAGCCGATGTCGTCCGGGCCGTCGGGGACGTGCCAGGTGCGGTCCAGCAGGGTGGCGTGCAGGACGGTGGCGTCCAGGTGGCGCCACTCCTCGGGCCGGCCGTGCGGCACGGTGGCGTCGAGCAGGGACTCCTCGGGCTCGCCGAGCAGCCAGTAGACGCCGTCGCCGCCGGTCAGGACGAAGCCGTTGCCGCCGTGCCGCTTCTGCTCGGCGAGGGCCTGGAGCGCGGCGGACAGCGGCCCGGGGACCTCCTTGACCTTCCACTGGTCGCCGAGCCGCTCCAGCGCCTCGGCCACCGGCAGCCGGTACAGCACGCGGTGGATGGCACGGACCCGCAGCGGGTAGCGGGCGGTGTCCACCAGGAGCACCATGCCGCGGTCCCAGGGGCTGCGCGGCAGGTGGCGGTGCTCGCGCTGGAGGCGGAGGTACATCTCCCAGCGGTGGTGGCCGTCGGCGATCAGCGCCCGGCAGGTGGCCAGGTCGCGGCTGATCTCGGCGATCTCGGCCGGGGCGGTGACCGCCCAGAGGCGGTGGTGGGTGCCGTCGCTGGTGGCGGTGGAGAGCAGCGGCTCGCGTTCGACCGTCCGCTCGATCACGCCGGAGGCGCCGCCGCCGCCCCGGTAGGTGAGCAGCAGCGGTTCCAGGTTGGCCCGGGTGGTGCGCATCAGGCCGACCCGGTCGGCGACCGGCCGGGGCATCACGTCCTCGTGCGGGAGCACCACGCCGCCCTCCCGACCGCTCACCGCGAGGGCGCCGATCAGGCCGCGCTGGAGCAGCTCGGGGGAGTCGGCGGTGGCCGGGAGCCGCTGCTCGTAGACGTAGATCGCGGGCTCGGGGTCGGCGGCCAGGACGCCCTCGCGCTGCCAGGCGGCCAGCAGCCGGGCGGCGTGCCGGTAGCGGGTGTCGCGGTCGGGGCGGTCGCCGGCGTCCTCGGGCTCGGGCCTGGGCAGGATCAGCCGGACCACGTTGTGCGGGTCGGCGGTCTCCAGGTCGAGCCGGCGGCCCGGGTCCACGACGTCGTACGGCGGGGACGTCACGGCGGCCAGGGTGCCGACCCGGTCGGGGACGTAGCGCAGGCCGCGGAAGGGGGACAGGGACAGGCCGGCGGTGGCGACGTGCCCGGGATCGCCGGGGCCGCCCTCGGGAGTCTCGACTCCGTCTTCTGCACTGGGTGTGCTCATTCTGGGCATCGTAACCGGGTACGCGTTGTTGAGAGATCGGAATACCCGTGCCGATCTGTGGGGCGGGTGTGCGACCGAGGGCGAGGTACGGCATGGACGACGGGCAGGAACGGGTGGACGGCGGCGGCCCGGCCGAGTCGGGCGGGCCGGTCGGTGCCACCCGCGGGGACGCTCCGGCCGACGGCGTGCCGGGCCGCGTGCCGGGCGACGGTTCGACGGCCGGTGCGGTGCCGGTCGGTTCGGAGGGAGGCTCGGAGGCGGGTACGGAGACCGGCGGGGTGCCGCG
Organism: Kitasatospora sp. MY 5-36; assembly: GCF_001182915.1. Lineage (NCBI taxonomy): Bacteria > Bacillati > Actinomycetota > Actinomycetes > Kitasatosporales > Streptomycetaceae > Kitasatospora > Kitasatospora sp. MY 5-36. Next base: position 6,604 of record NZ_LFVW01000388.1, on the reverse strand, counting down.
GCAGAGCCGCTCCGGGGAGCCCACCGGGGACGTCTACGACTGGTTCCGCCGGGGCGCCCAGCTGCTGGCGCAGGGGCATCCGGCGGCCGCCGAGCAGCTGCTCGCCCGGGCGGTGGCGGCCGAGCCGCACTCGCGCAGCATCCGGGAGGCGCTGGCGCGGGCCCAGTTCGACGCGGGCTCGTACGCGGCGGCGCTGGCGAACTTCCGTGCCGTGGCGCTCGCGGATCCGGCGGACGACTACGCTCAGTTCGGATGGGGCGTCTCGGCGGCCCGGCTGGGCGACTTCGAGACCTCCGCCGAGCACCTGGCGCTGGCCGTGGCGATGCGGCCGGAGTCCGACCACTACCGGCAGGCGTTGCGGCAGACCAGGGCGACCCTGGCGGCCCGCGCCGGGGCGTACGGCCCGCTGCTGCCGGGAGCCCCCGGGTACGTGGAGCCCCCGGCGGGCGCCGAGGGCCCGGCCGGCGGAACGGCGGGCACCGCCGGTGCCGACGGCGCCGCCTGACCGGTGGGCGCCGCGACCCGGCCGGACGCGGTACGAGGCGCCGGGCCGGAGGCCGTACCGGACGCCCTGACACCCTGCCGCACGAGGACGTGCGCCAGGGACGACGCAGTGAACGACGACGCAGTGAATGAGGTAGCGCAGCCATGACCGAGACGGCCACCCCCGTGCGACGGACCGCCCCCGGAGGCAGCGAGCGGCCGCTGACCGACGCGTACGACACCGCGCTGCTCGACCTGGACGGCGTGGTCTACGCCGGCGCGCACGCGATCGAGCACGCGGTGGACGCCCTGGACGCGGCCCGGACGGCCGGGATGCGGCTCGCGTACGTGACCAACAACGCCTCCCGCCCGCCGCGGGTGGTCGCCGAGCACCTGACCGAGCTGGGCGTCCCGGCCGAGCCGGCCGACGTGATCAACTCGGCCCAGGCCGCCGCCCGGCTGGTCGCCGAGAAGGTGCCGGCCGGCTCGAAGGTGCTGGTCGTGGGCGGTCTCGGGCTGGAGGAGGCGCTGGCCGAGCTGGGGCTGGTCGCGGTCCGCTCGCTGGCCGACGGGCCGCTCGCGGTGGTCCAGGGCTTCGACCCCTCGGTGGGGTGGACGGACCTCGCGGAGGCCGCGTACGCGGTGCAGAGCGGCCTGCCCTGGGTGGCGTCCAACCTGGACCTGACGGTGCCGAGGGCCCGCGGCATCGCGCCCGGCAACGGCACCCTGGTGGCGGCCGTGCGGGCGGCGACCGGGGTGGAGCCGGAGGTGGCGGGCAAGCCGCTCCCGCCGATGCACCGGGAGACCGTGCTGCGCACCGGCGCGGAGCGGCCGCTGGTGGTCGGGGACCGGCTGGACACCGACATCGAGGGCGCGTTCAACGGCGGGGTGGACAGCCTGCTGGTGTTCACCGGGGTGACCACCCCGGAGCTGCTGCTGGCGGCCCCGGTCGAGCACCGGCCGACCTACCTGGCGGCGGACCTGCGCGGACTGCTCGTCCCGCACCCGGCGGTGACGCCGGTGGACGGCGGCTTCGGATGCGGCGGCTGGGTCGCGGGCGTCGAGGCCGGGGTGCTGCGGCTGTCCGGGGCCGGGGACCGCTGGGACGGCCTGCGGGCGCTGTGCGCGGCCGCGTGGACGGTGCTGGACGCGGGCGGCGCGCCGGTGGACGGCCGGAAGGCGCTGGCCGACCTGGGGTTCTGAGGACGGTCCGGCGGTCGGCGGGTACGGCGGCCGGGGTCAGAGCAGGGTGCGCAGCCGCAGCAGGTCGCGGAAGCCCGCCTCCAGCCTGACCCGGCCGCTCGCCCACGCGGAGGCGAAGTTGAGCCGCCCGCCGACCAGCGCGACCAGGTCGTCGCTGCTCATGGTGAGCCGGATCTCCGCCTTCCCGGCCGGGGCGCCGGGGGCCACCACCACGTCCTGGATCCGGCCGTCGCGCAGCCGCCCGGTGAAGGTCAGGTCGAGGTCGGTGATCCGGCAGCTGAGCGAGCGGTCGAGGGCCGCGGCCTTGCGGACGTCGCCGGTGGACTTCGTCATGTTCCGGCTGAGCTGCTCCAGCGCCTCCCGGCACTCCTCGGCGTTCGCCACGGGCCGGCTCCCTCCCCCGGTCACTACGGTGCTGACTGCGGGCCACGGTACCTCAGGCGGGTTTTGGCGGTAGCGTCGTCGGTGGGGTGCCCGGAACGGCGCCCGGGTACTGAGGGCGACGGAGCGACGCCCAGAGGCGATTGGGAGGCACCCGGATGCTGCCGAGGACGGTTCGGGGAGTGGTGGAGACCGCCGCCGGCGTGGTCGAGGAGGTCGGCAAGCTGGTCGTCGGGACGGCGAGCTCGATCCTGGAGAAGGCCGGGGTCGACGTCGCCGGGGTCGAGCGCCGGCTGGGCGGCCAGTTCCCGCCGTCGGTGGAGACCCTGCAGACCCTCGCCGGGGAGGCGGTCACCGCCGGGCGGGCCGGGGTGGACCTGGCCGTCGGCGTGGCGCGCAACGAGGCGGAGAAGGTCTTCGAGAGGGTCGGCGACCAGGTGACCAAGGTCGGCGTGGTGCTGGCGTACCTGGAGACCAAGCTGCGCGAGGTCGAGGAGGAGGCCCCGGCGGCCGCGTCCGGGCCGGGGGCGTACGGGGCCGAGGAGCCGGTGCCGGCGCCGCGGGCCGGCGACCTCTTCGGGCGCGGGTGGGAGGCCGAGGAGGAGCGGTCGGCCGCCCGGACGGTGGGTGAGCCGATAGTCGCCGAGCGGGTGGAGGTGGACGAGCCGGTCGAGGTCGACCCGCCGGTCCCGCCCGTTTCGTCCGTCCCGCGGGTGTCCGCGGTCGCCCCGGCCCCGCGGGAGGAGCCCGCGGCGGAGGAGAGCGCCGCCGGGAAGAGCTCCGCTGGGAAGGCCGCCGCCGAGAAGAGCACGGCGAAGAAGCCCACCGAGGCGAAGAAGGCCACCCCGGCGAAGAAGACGCCGGCGAAGAAGACGTCGGCCAAGACGACGCAGGCAGGGAAGGCCGCCGCGAAGCGGACGACGACCGTCAAGAAGTCCGCCACCCCCCGGCAGGCCGAGGCCGGAACCGAGCCCGGGACGCCCGCGAAGCGTGCGGCGACCAGGAAGACCACCGTCCGCAAGGCCACCAGCACGAAGAAGCCCGGCGACCCGAAGAAGCCCGGCGACCCGAAGAAGTCCGACGACGCGAAGAAGCCCGATGCCCGAGACGAGTGAACCGCTCCGGTCCGTCCGGCACGCCGGGCCGCCGGCACCGCTCGACGCGGTGCTCCCCGCCGAGCCGCTCGGCGTCGAGCTGCTCCCCACCGGCCACCCCGGGGTGGACGCCGGACTGGCCCGGCTGGAGGCCCTGGACGGGGTCCCCGCCGAGGCACACGTCGCGGTGTACGAAGATGTTCACCAGCGGCTCGTCGACACACTGGCCGCGCTCGACCAGGAATGACCCGCAGGATCCGTAGGAGCTGAAACACCAGTGGCAGTGGCACGACGTCGACTCGACGCGGAATTGGTCCGCCGCAAGCTGGCCCGATCGCGTGAGCACGCGTCCGAGCTGATCGCCGCCGGCCGGGTGACGGTCGGCGGCGCCACCGCGACCAAGCCGGCCACCCAGGTGGAGACCTCGGCGGCGGTCGTGGTGGCGAAGGACGAGAACGACCCCGACTACGTCTCGCGCGGCGGCCACAAGCTCGCCGGCGCGTTCGCGGCCTTCGTGCCGCAGGGCCTGGTCGTCGAGGGCCGCCGGGCGCTGGACGCGGGCGCGTCCACCGGCGGGTTCACCGACGTGCTGCTGCGGGCCGGGGCCGCGCACGTGCTGGCGGTGGACGTCGGCTACGGGCAGCTCGCCTGGTCGCTGCAGAGCGACGAGCGGGTCACCGTGATGGACCGCACCAATGTGCGCGAGCTGACGCCGGAGCTGATCGGCGGCACCCGGGTCGACCTGGTGGTGGGCGACCTGTCGTTCATCTCGCTCGGCCTGGTGCTCCCGGCCCTCGCCTCCTGCGCGGCCGAGGACGCGGACCTGGTGCTGATGGTCAAGCCCCAGTTCGAGATCGGCAAGGAGCGCCTGGGCAGCGGCGGGGTGGTGCGCAGCCCGCAGCTGCGCGCCGAGATGGTGCGCCAGGTCGCGGGGCAGGCGTGGGAGCTCGGGCTGGGCGTGCGCGCGGTCACCGCGAGCCCCCTGCCGGGGCCGTCCGGCAACGTCGAGTACTTCCTCTGGCTGCGCCGTGACGCTCCGCGGCTGGACCCCGCGGCCGCGGACCGGGCCGTGGCGGAGGGGCCCCGGTAGGGTGCCTTGCGAGCGTCCGGCCCGTCATGTCGTATGGCGCGGCCGCCCCGGGACCAAGGGCGACCCGGCAGGCGTTAGGGAGAGGGCAGCGGCATGAGCGATGAAGAACGTACGGTCTTCCTGATCGCGCACACCGGCCGGGAGACGGCGCTGCGCAGCGTCGAGGCCCTGGTGCACGGGCTGCTGAAGGTGGGGCTCCGGATCAGACTGCTGGAAGCCGAGGCGGTGGACCTGGACCTGCCGGAGGGCGTCGAGAAGGTCACCGAGGGCCCCGGGGCGGCGGACGGCTGCGAGCTGATCCTGGTGGCCGGCGGGGACGGGACACTGCTGCGCGGGGCGGAGCTGGCGCGCTCCCACGGGCTGCCGATGCTCGGGATCAACCTGGGCCGGGTGGGCTTCCTCGCCGAGGCCGAGCGGGACGACCTGGCCGTGGTCGTCGAGCGGGTGGTCGACGCCGACTACGAGGTCGAGGAGCGGATGACGATCGACGTCATCGTCCGCACCAACGGCGACGTGGTGCACGAGGACTGGGCGCTGAACGAGGCCTCGATCGAGAAGGCGTCCCGGGAGCGGATGCTGGAGGTGGTGACCGAGGTGGACGGCCGTCCGGTCTCCAACTTCGGCTGCGACGGCGTGGTGTGCGCGACGCCGACCGGGTCCACCGCGTACGCGTTCTCCGGCGGCGGGCCGGTGGTGTGGCCGGAGGTGGAGGCGCTGCTGATGGTGCCGATCTCCGCGCACGCGCTGTTCGCCCGCCCGCTGGTGACCTCGCCGGAGTCGGTGCTGGCGGTCGAGGTGCAGCCCAAGACCCCGCACGGGGTGCTCTGGTGCGACGGGCGGCGTTCGGTCGAACTGCCCGCCGGGGCGCGGGTGGAGGTCCGCCGGGGCCGGACGCCGGTGCGGCTGGCCAGACTGCACCGGGCGCCGTTCACCGACCGGCTGGTGGCCAAGTTCGCGCTGCCGGTGACGGGTTGGCGCGGCCGGGCCGACCACCAGTAGCCGCGGCGGGCCGCGGCACGGTGGCCGCGGCCCGTACAGACGCGGTTCGTCCGACTGCGGAACGGCCGGCCGCGGCCCGCGCGAACGCGCCAAAGTTCCCGCGCGCCAAGGGACTTGCCCCGCCGCGCGGCCGTCAGACCGCCAGCGGCTGGGACTCGTCCGCAGGTTCGAGGCGTCCGCCGGCCGCCGCCTGGGCGGCCAGGTCGGCGAGGCGTTCGACGGCGGCGGGGACGGTCGCGGCGGGCACGGTGACCGGGAGGCGGATGTGGTGCTCGAAGGCGCCGTCCGAACCGAAGCGGTTGCCGGAGGCGATCCGGACCCCGCTGCGCTCCCCGGCCCGGGCCAGCGCCGCGCCGGACAGGCCGTCGGTGGAGACCCACAGTGAGAGCCCGCCCGACGGCATGGTGAAGCTCCACCCGGGCAGCCGTTCGGGCAGGGCGGCGGCGAAGGCCCGCGCGGTGGCCCGCAGCCGGGTCAGCTGGTGCTCCCGCACGTCGGGCAGCGGATCGCCCAGCAGCTCGGCGGCGATCAGCTGGTCCAGCACCGGGGTGCCGACGTCGCTGTAGACCCGTTCGGTGGCCAGCCGGCGTACCAGCGCGGGCGCGGCCCGGACCCAGCCGATCCGCAGGCCGCCCCAGAGCAGCTTGCCCGCCGAGCCGACGGTGACCACCTGGGCGGCGCGGTCCAGGGCCGCTGTCGGGCGCGGCAGCGGCGTGGACGGCGGTACGCCCCAGCCGAGTTCGGCGGTGGTCTCGTCGGTCAGCACGATGCTCCCGGCGGCCCTGGCGGCGGCCAGCAGTTCGCGGCGCTGCTCCTCGTCGATCAGCGCGCCGGTCGGGTTGTGGAAGTCCGGGATCACGTACGCGACCCGGGGGCCGGCCCCGCGCAGCACCCGCCGCCACTCGTCGAGGTCCCAGGTGGGCCGCGGCGTCCAGGCGTACGGCACCGGGACCAGGCGCGCGCCGGCCAGCCGCAGCGCCTGGAGGGTGTGGGCGTAGCTGGGCGCCTCGACGGCGACCCGGTCGCCGCGGCCGACCAGCGCCCGCTGGAGCAGGTGCAGGCCGCCCATCGCGCCGGTGGTGATCAGGATCTGGTCGGGGGTGGTGGGCAGTCCGCGCTCGGTGAAGCGGCGGGCGACGGCCTCGCGCAGCACCGGGACGCCGGTGGGGTAGTGGCCGTGCCCGGCGGCGTAGTACGGCAGCTGTTCGACGGCCCGGGCGGCGGCCTGGCCGACCCAGGGCTGGGGGGCGGGCGGGGCGGCGACGCCGAGGTCGAGGATGCGGCCCTGCTCGTCCGGCGGGACGGGGTGCAGGGCCTCACCGGCCGCCGGCGCTGAACGTGCTGGGCACGCTCT
>NZ_LFVW01000387.1:0-11292 GCF_001182915.1 Kitasatospora sp. MY 5-36 | reverse complement strand
CGGTGACCGTGACGCGCAACGCCGGCCGCCCGCCGCACCGGTCCGGGCCGACCTCGATCGCCACCTCCCGGGCCCCGGGCGCGTGCCGTCGGACGTTCGTCAGCGCCTCCACCACCAGCCGGTAGCCGAGCCCGCTGATCGCCGCCGGCACCGCCGCCAGTTCGGCCTCCGCGGGGGCCTCCAGCCGCACCCGCGCGGAGCCGCTGCGGGTGAACCGCTCGGCCAGCGCGGGCAGTTCGCTCAGGTCACGGCGCAGACTGCGCGCACCGGCTCCCCCCGCCGCCGCCCGCCCCGCGCCCCGGTCGGCCGTCGCAACCGCCCCGGACCCGCGCGGCTCCGGATCGGCGTCGTCCGCCGTGAAGACCTGGACGGTCCGGTCCATGGTGACCAGTGCCTGCCGGCCGGCCGCCTCGATCCCCGCCAGCAGCTCGACCACCCGCCCCGGGTCCTTCTGGGCCAGCACCTGCGCGGCCTGGGCCAGCACCACCACCCCGGTGACGTCGTGCGCGGCGAAGTCGTGCAGGTCTCGGGCCAGGTCCAGGCGCTGCGCCCGCCGCTCGGCCACCACCGCCGCCCGCGCGCGGGTGTCCATCGAGCGCAGGTAGCGGCCGACCCCGACCACCACGCAGGCCAGCAGGGCCGAGCCCAGGCAGAGTTTGACGGTCACCACGGGCGGGGCCGGCGGCTCGGCCCAGAGGGCGATCCGCAGCGGCAGCAGCGCCACCGCCGCCACCAGCAGCGTGCCGTGGCCGAAGGCGGCGGCCGGGGACAGCCTGCGCACCGCGGGGACGACCGGCACGAGCAGCGCGACGGCCTCCAGCAGCCACCACAACTCGATGCCGCCGGACGCCGGCCCCCGGTAGCCTGCCGTCACCAGCAGCGACACCGCGCAGGCGGCCAGCACCGAGGGGCCCACCGCGCCGACCCGCCCCGGGGCCCAGAGCACCGGGAACAGCCCGGCCACCACCGCCACCGCGCCGGAGCCGACGATCAGCAGCCCCGGGTCCCCCGACCCGGCCAGCGCGGCCGCCAGCACCCCCGCCGCCGCCGTTCCGTACCCCGCCCTGCGCACCACGGTGTGCCACGACCACGTCATGGTTCGGGATCCTACGAAGCCTGACGGCCCGCCAGGACGGCTTCACCGAAGACGGACCCCGCGGACGCTTCACCGAAGGCGGGCCCGCGGACGGCTCTCACCTCAGACGGGCCCCAGCCGGTTCCGGAGAAGGCCGGCCCCCACGGGGGACCGGCCGACGGCTCACTCCTTCGGGCCCTCCGGCTCCTCGACGAAGTCGACCTTCTTGAACTGCCGGTTCATCGACTTGGCCAGGAACCAGGTCGCGACGCCGAGGGCGGCGAAGACGACGAAGCCGAGGAGGCCGGGGGTGACCTTGGCGTCGTCGACGGCGAGGTCAGCGGCGAGATTGACGAGGTTCACGGAGGCGCTCATATCTCTATGGTGGCCCGGCTCACGGGGAGCCGGGCCATCGGGGGGTGGTTCAGTCGCGCGTGTCGGCGGCCTCGGCCGCCAGTGTGGGGGTGCGCAGGCCGGCGAACAGGTCGTCCTCCGGCAGGTCGACGTCGACCAGGGTACGGGCGAGCTCGTAGTCCTCGGTGGGCCAGACCTCGCGCTGGACCTCCAGCGGGACGCGGAACCACGGGCCGTCCGGGTCGATCTGGGTCGCGTGGGCGATCAGCGCGCGGTCGCGGGTCTCGAACCAGTCGCCGCAGCGGACCCGGGTGGTGATCTCGCGCTCCTTGCGGCCGCTCTTCTCCCAGCCCTCGATCCACTCGCCGTACGGCGACTCGTGGCCGTGCTCGGTGAGGTACTCGTGCAGGGCCCGGATGCGGCCCATCGGGAAGCCGTGGTTGTAGTACAGCTTCAGCGGCTGCCAGGGCTCGCCGGCCTCCGGGTAGGCGTCCGGGTCACCCGCGGCGTCGAAGGCCAGCATGGTGATCTTGTGGGTCATGATGTGGTCCGGGTGCGGGTAGCCGCCGTTCTCGTCGTAGGTCGTGATGACCTGCGGCTTGAACTCGCGGATCAGCCGGACCAGCGGCTCCGCCGCCGCCTCGACGTCCTGGAGGGCGAAGCAGCCCTCGGGCAGCGGGGGCAGCGGGTCCCCCTCGGGCAGCCCGGAGTCGACGAAGCCCAGCCAGGCCTGGTCGACGCCGAGGATCGCCCGCGCCTCGTCCATCTCCTTGCGGCGCACCTCGTGGATGTTCTCCTCGATGTACGGGTCCCCCTGGAGCTTGGGGTTGAGGACCGACCCGCGCTCGCCCCCCGTGCAGGTGGCCACCAGCACGTCCACGCCCTGCTCGACGTACATGGCCATGGTGGCCGCGCCCTTGCTGGACTCGTCGTCCGGGTGGGCGTGCACCGCCATCAGTCGCAACTGCTCAGTCAACGCCTTGCGTTCCTTCCACACTTGTCGGGCGTTCCGCGAAGTCCGGGTCTGCCCACCGTACGAACCGCTCACTCCGGGACCGCGTCGCCGCGGGGCCGGGCCGCGGATCGTCGCCGGCGCGGCCGAGCCCTGCCCCCGCCGGACCGGCCGCGGGCGTGCCCCTCCTATAGTGACGGACTGGAGGAGCGTCGCATTCCCCCGCACCACCCCGGGCGGCCCCTCCCCCAGGAGAGGACGGAGTCCGATGAGTGCAGACACCACCGCCACCGCACCGCCCGAGGGGCGCTACGGCCGTGGCGGCGACCGCGACTCGGACCGCCGCCTGAAGGTGATCGGCGCGGTCTGCGGCGTGCTGGGCCTCGGCCTGATCGCCTGGCTGGGCGGCTCCTACATGCTGCGCGAGTCGAAGATCAACGGCTCGGTGCCGACCTTCGAGGTGCTCTCCGACTCCGAGGTCCAGCTGCACCTCACCGTGCGCAAGAGCAGCGGGCAGGCCGGCAGCTGCACGGTCCGCTCGCAGGGCGACGACCACGGGGTGGTCGGGGTGGCCGACTTCCCCGTCCCGGCGGCCGGCTCCAGCTACGACGCGGTGGTCACCCTGCGCACCACCTCGCGCGGCACCACCGCCGAGCTGCTGGGCTGCACCCCCGCCAAGTAGCGCGCCCCCGCCGAGTAGCGCACCCGCGCCGGGTGGCGCAGCCCGATCGAACAGCGCACCCCGACCGCGCAACGCGCCCCGGGCGGGCGGCGCGCCCGGGCCGAGTAGCGCACCCCGACCGGGGCGGCGCGCATATTCGATCCGGAGAACGGGCATCCGTAGAGGGTCCCGCACCCGGTTGCTGTACACCTCGGCGTAACGCCGCCGTCAATGGCGCGCAAACGCCCCTCCCGCTTGTCAGCAGGACTTGTTAGGCTCGTGGTTTCGCCCCTTCCGCACCGGATGGTACGGGAGCGGGCGTTGCTTTGTAGTTGAGACCGATATCACCACCGACCCCTGCTGACGACTCACACCCTCAGCACAGCCCCAGCACCTACGAGGAGCACCCGTGACCCAGACCAGTGAGAACGTGACCTGGCTCACTCAGGCCGGCTACGACCAGCTCAAGGCCGAGCTGGACCACCTGACCGGGCCCTGGCGCATCGAGATCGCCCAGAAGATCGAGGCGGCGCGCGAGGAGGGGGACCTCAAGGAGAACGCCGGCTACCACGCGGCGAAGGAGGAGCAGGGCAAGTACGAGCTGCGGATCCGTCAGCTCACCCAGCTGCTGGAGCGCGCCAAGGTCGGCGAGGCGCCGGCCGACTCGGGCATGGTGGCCCCGGGCATGGTCGTCACGGTCGCCTTCGACGGCGACGAGGACGACCTCATGGAGTTCCTGCTCGCCTCCCGCGAGGTCGCGGGCTCGGACGAGCTGGACGTCTACTCGCCGCAGTCCCCGCTGGGCCGCGCGATCGACGGCAAGCGGATCGGTGACGAGGCCACCTACGAGCTGCCGAACGGCAAGCCGGCCATGGTGAAGATCGTCAAGGTCGTGCCGCACGCCGGCTGATCCGGCCGCGCCACGACACGGGGGCGGCCGCGGGAGTCAGGGACTTCCGCGGCCGCCCTCCGGCGTTCCGGGCGGGGCCGGGCACGGGACCCGATAGCCCAAGGACCCGATCAGCCCCGGGGCCCGACCAACCCAGAGGTCCGATCAGCCCCGGGGCCCGGTCAGGCGGTGGAGGAGCGGTACTTGCGCACCGCCAGCCAGGAGAACACCGCGGTGATCACGATCGACCACAGCACCGACACCAGCGCCGCGTGCTGCATCGGCCAGGCGCTGTCCACCGGCCCGACCTGGTTGCCGAACAGCACCCGGCAGGCCTGCACGGTGGCGCTGAACGGGTTCCAGTACGCGATCCCCTGGAGCCAGCCCGGCATCGAGGTGACCGGCACGAAGGCGTTGGAGACGAAGGTCAGCGGGAACAGCCAGATCAGCCCGGCCGAGGTGGCCGCCTCGGGGCTGCGCACCGACAGACCGATCAGCGCGCCGATCCAGGAGAAGGCGTAGCCGAGCAGGAGCAGCAGGCCGAAGGCGCCGAGCGCCTTGAGCACGCCCTCGTGGATCCGCCAGCCGACCAGCAGCGCGACCACCGCCAGCACGACCAGGGTGAACGCGGTCTGGCACAGGTCCGCGAGGGTGCGGCCGACGAGCACCGCGGAGCGGGCCATCGGCAGCGAGCGGAACCGGTCCACCAGCCCCTTGCTCATGTCCTCCGCGATGCCCGCCGAGGCGCCGGCGACGGCGAAGGTGACGGTCTGGGCGAAGATTCCGGCCATCAGGTACTGGATGTACGTGTCCGAGCTGGAGTCGGTGCCGGGGATCTTGATCGCCCCGCCCATCACGTACGAGAACAGCAGCACGAACATGACCGGCTGCATCAGCCCGAAGACCACGATCTCCGGGATGCGGGTCATCCGGCGCAGGTTGCGCTTGGCGACCACCCAGGAGTCGTGCAGGGAGGCGGCGATCCCCCGGCGCTGCCTGGGTATCGCCGGTCCGATGGCGTGCTCGGTGGCGGTGGTCATCTCAGCTCTCCTTCCCGGCCGCGACGGCCCGCTTGTCCGGCCCCGGGCCGTCCGGGCCGCCCTTCCCCCTGCCCCGGCCGCGCGCCCCGGCGTCGGCGCCGTCCTCCTCCTCGGGCCGCTCCTCGGCGACGTGGCCGGTGAGGGTGAGGAAGACGTCGTCCAGGGTCGGGCGGCGCAGCCCGATGTCGTCCATCTCGATCCCGCGGGAGTCGAGTTCGCGGATCGCGTCGGCGAGCACCCGGGCGCCGCCGCTGACCGGCACGGTGATCCGGCGGGTGTTCTTCTCCACCGTCGGCTCGCTCAGCGCGTAGCGGGACAGCGCGGCGACCGCGTCGCCGACCAGGCCGGGCTCGTGCACCACGACCACGATCCGCTCGCCGCCGATCTGCGCCTTGAGCTGGTCGGCGGTGCCGCGGGCGATCACCCGGCCGTGGTTGACCACCGCGATGTCGTGGGCGAGCCGGTCGGCCTCCTCCAGGTACTGGGTGGTGAGCAGCAGCGTGGTGCCCTGCTCGACCAGCGTCTCGATGACCTCCCAGAGCGCGAGCCGGTTGCGCGGGTCGAGGCCGGTGGTCGGCTCGTCCAGGAACATCACCGGCGGGCGGACGACCAGCGCGGCGGCGAGGTCCAGGCGTCGGCGCATGCCGCCGGAGTAGGTCTTGGCGGTGCGGTCCTTGGCCTCGGTGAGGCTGAACCACTCCAGCAGCTCCAGCGCGCGGGCCTTCGCGGCGCGGTTGCTCATCTGGTACAGCTCGCCGACCATGGTGAGGTTCTCGAAGCCGGTCAGGTACTCGTCGACCGCCGCGTACTGGCCGGACAGGCCGATCAGGCTGCGGACCTGGTTGGGGTGCTTGAGCACGTCGACCCCGGCGACCACCGCGCGGCCGGAGTCGGGGCGGAGCAGGGTGGTGAGGACCCGCACGGTGGTGGTCTTCCCGGCGCCGTTCGGGCCGAGCAGCCCGAGCACCGTTCCCTCGGGGACGTCGAGGCTGACGCCGTCCAGGGCTCGTACGTCGCCGAAGGTCTTCACCAGGTTCTCGGCTTGGATGGCTGGCGCCATGGCCTTGCCTCATCTCCTCGGACGTATGGGGCGATCTGTCCCACTTTGCCCCGAATTTGGGCACACGGGCGACTCGATTCTCGGCCCGTGGGACTCGAACGCGATGTATCGCGAGTCTCCCAGCACGCGATATATCGCGTCAAGGGTGGGAGCTCAGCCGGCGACCACCACGTACCCCGCGTCCCGCAACTCCCCGACCACCAGCGCGCAGTGCTCCGGCCCCTTGGTCTCCAGGTGCAGGTCCACCTCGACCTCGGTCAGCCCCAGCCGCGGGTCGGTCCGCACGTGCGCCACGTCCAGCACGTTGGCGTCCACCCTGGTCAGCACGCCCAACAGGTCCGCCAGCGCGCCCGGCTTGTCCGCCAGCCGCACCCGCAGCGACAGGTAGCGCCCGGCCGCCGCCAGCCCGTGCCGCAGCACCCGCTGCATCAGCTGCGGGTCGATGTTGCCGCCGGACAGCACCGCCACCACCGGCCCCTCGAAGGAGTCCGGCCGCTCCAGCAGCGCCGCGATCGGGGCCGCCCCGGCCGGCTCGACCACCAGCTTCAGCCGCTCCAGCCCGAGCAGCAGCGCCCGCGACAGCGCGTCCTCGGAGACCGTCCGGACGCCGTCCGCCAGCGTGTTGACCACCTCGAACGGGATGTCGCCGGGGCGCCCGACCATGATCCCGTCCGCCATGGTGGCGAAGTGCTCCAGCGACACCGGGCGCCCCGCCGCCAGCGAGGGCGGGTACGCGGCGGCGCCGGCCGCCTGCACCCCGACCACCCGCACGTCCGGCCGCAGCGGCTTGACCGCCGCCGCGATCCCGGCCAGCAGCCCGCCGCCGCCCACCCCGACCAGGATGGTCCGCACCTCCGGGCACTGCTCCAGGATCTCCAGCCCGACGGTCGCCTGGCCGGTGACCACGTCCCAGTGGTCGAAGGGGTGGATGAACACCGCGCCGGTCGCCTCCGCGTACCGCTGCGCGGCCTGCAGGGCCTCGTCCACGGTGGCCCCGTGCAGCCGCACCTCGGCGCCGTACTCCCGGGTGGCCGCGACCTTCGGCAGCGGCGCCGCGACCGGCATGAACACCGTGGAGCGCACGCCCAGCAGCGCGGCCGCCAGCGCCACCCCCTGGGCGTGGTTCCCCGCGCTCGCCGCCACCACCCCGCCGGCCCGCTGCACCGGCGAGAGTCCCGCGATCCGCACGTACGCCCCGCGCAGCTTGAAGGACCCGGTGCGCTGGAGGTTCTCGCACTTCAGGTGGACCGGCGCGCCGATCAGCCCGGAGAGGTGCCGGCTGCCCTCCATCGGAGTCACCCGGGCGACCCCGGCGAGCATCTTCTGGGCGCCGCGGACGTCGTCGAGGGTGATCGGCCAGGTGTGCATGGCGCCAGGGTACGGGGACGGGGAGAGGCAATCCGGCATGCCGGGCCTGTTCCCGGGCCCGCCCGGCCCGCGTACGCTGCTGCTTCTGAGTCTCTCTCACCGCACGACGATCGTGAGCCGCGATGACGACGACCTCGCCCCAGGCCACCGACCGCACCGACCCCGTGCACACCCAACTCCAGTACCAGCTCGCGGTGTTCGCGCGCCGAATGGAACAGGTCCGGACCTCCGGCGGCGGCGGGGTCGGGGTGCTGGACCGGGCCGCCTACCTGCTGCTCGACCGGCTGGAGCGGCACGGGCCGGCCAACGTCAAGGCGCTGGCCGAGGCGCTGGGCGTGGACTCCTCCACGGTGACCCGCCAGGTCGCCCCGCTGGTCGCGGCCGGGCTGGTCGGCCGGGTGCAGGACCCGGCCGACCGCCGTGCCGTACGGCTCGCGCTGACCTCGCACGGCGTCGGCCGGCTCACCGAAGTCCGGGACGGCCGGGCCGAGTTGACCCGCCGCCTGGTGGCCGGCTGGCCGCCGGAGGAACAGCGCGCGTTCTGCGCCCTGCTGGCCCGCTTCAACCTCGCGATGGAGTCGTACACGGCGGACCAGCAGGGGCAGTGAGGGGCCTCGGGCCCCCAACCGGCTCAGCCCAGCGCCTGCTTGAGGTCGGCCAGCAGGTCGTCGATCGACTCGATGCCGACCGAGACGCGCACCAGGTCGGACGGCACCTCCAGCGCCGAACCGGCCACCGAGGCGTGGGTCATCCGGCCCGGGTGCTCGATCAGCGACTCGACGCCGCCGAGCGACTCGCCGAGGGTGAACAGCTGCGCGCGGTTGCAGACCTCGACGGCCGCCTCCTCGCCGCCGGCGACCCGGAACGAGACCATGCCGCCGAAGGCCTTCATCTGCTTGGCCGCGATGTCGTGGCCGGGGTGCTCGGGCAGGCCCGGGTAGAGCACCTGGCTGACCTTCGGGTGGCTCGCCAGCAGCTCGGCGACCTTCTCCGCGTTGGCGCTGTGCCGGTCCATCCGGACACCCAGCGTCTTGATGCCGCGCAGCACCAGCCAGGCGTCGAACGGGCCGGAGACGGCACCCATCGCGTTCTGGTGGTACGCGACCTCCTCGCCGAGGCCCGCCTCGGCCAGCACCAGCGCACCGCCGACCACGTCCGAGTGGCCGCCCATGTACTTGGTGGTGGAGTGCACGACCGCGTCCGCGCCGAGCGCGATCGGCTGCTGGAGGTACGGGCTGGCGAAGGTGTTGTCGACCACCAGCAGCGCGCCGGCGCCGTGCGCGATCTCGGCGAGCGCGGTGAGGTCGGTGATGCCCAGCAGCGGGTTGGACGGGGTCTCCACCCACACCGCGCGGGTGTTGGGGCGCAGCGCCTCGCGGACGGTGGCCAGGTCCTGGGTGTTGGCGACGGAGAACTCGACGCCCCAGCGGGTCAGCACCTTGGCGAACAGCCGGAAGGTGCCGCCGTAGGCGTCGTTGGGGATGACGATGTGGTCGCCCGGCTTGAGGATGGTCCGCAGCAGGGTGTCCTCGGCGGCCAGGCCGGAGGCGAAGGCGAGGCCGCGGGCGCCGCCCTCCAGTGCCGCGAGGCACTCCTCCAGCGCGGTGCGGGTCGGGTTGGCGCTGCGGCTGTACTCGTAGCCGCCCCGCAGGCCGCCCACCCCGTCCTGCTTGTAGGTGGACACCTGGTAGATCGGCGTGACGACAGCCCCGGTCTGGGGGTCTGCTTCCTGACCCGCGTGGATGGCGAGAGTCTCGAAGCCCTGAGGAAGCTGGTGCTCGGTCATGGGTCCGAGCCTAGTGTGCGAATGCCGCCAAGCCCGCACGAACCGGGAACCGGGACGAACCCGCAGGTCGGAGCGGGGGCGCGGCGGGCCGGAACCCCGGTGCGCCGAACCCCGGGGCCGCCGCGACCTCCACCGGTCGCACACGTGTTCACCATGCGAAAAGCGCGCGGCGGGCCCGCCCGGCCCCCGCGCGGAACGGACGGCCGCTCCCGGAATCCGGGAGCGGCCGTCCGCGTTGGACACTGCGCCAGGTTTCCCGACCCGCTGGAGCAGGCCGTGCTGTTCAACCGCCACAAGACCTCGCTGGTCCCCGCCGACCAGGCGCTGCCCGGCCGGCCCACCCCGGCCTTCACCCTGACCGAGCCGCACACCGTGCTCGGGCACCCGCTGTCCGGCCCGTACCCGGAGGGCCTGGAGGTGGCCGACTTCGGGCTGGGCTGCTTCTGGGGCGCCGAACGCGCCTTCTGGCGGCTGCCCGGCGTCTGGACGACGCTGGTCGGCTACCAGGGCGGCCACACCCCGAACCCGACGTACGAGGAGGTGTGCAGCGGGCTGACCGGGCACACCGAGGCGGTCCGGGTGGTGTACGACCCGGCGGTGATCCCGTACGAGCGGCTGCTGAAGACCTTCTGGGAGGCGCACGACCCGACCCAGGGCAACCGCCAGGGCAACGACGTGGGCACCCAGTACCGCTCCGCCGTCTACACCCACTCCCCCGCCCAGGCCGAGGCCGCGGTGGCCACCCGGGACGCCTTCCAGCCCTCGCTGACCGCGCTCGGTTACGGCCCGGTCACCACCGAGATCGCCCCGGCCGGCCCGTTCTTCCCGGCCGAGCCGTACCACCAGCAGTACCTGTCGGAGGCCAAGAACCCCAACGGCTACTGCGGTCTCGGCGGTACCGGCGCCTCCTGCCCGATCGGCGTGGCCCGCACCCGGGACTGACCTCCGGCCCCGGGGCGCCCCTCGGACCGCCCCGGCCCGCCCGACCCCGCCCCGGGATCGACCACCCAACGTGACCGATCCCCGATCCGGGCGCAGACTGGAAGGGCCAGCAGGGCCGGCCCGGCCACCCACTGGCGGCCGGGCGGTCCTCGCGGGAGAGGAGTGCGCCATGTCCGGTCTCTACCAGCGGAACTTCGACGATCCCGAGGAAGTCCGCCCCTTCGAGGAGGGCACGGGGGAACTGCGGCTGGTCAACCTGGACGGCGGCCCGGTGGGCCGGGCCGTGTTCGAGCCGGGTTGGCAGTGGTCCAAGCACGTGAAGCCGATCGCCGGGACCGAGAGCTGCCAGGCCGCCCACGCCGGGTACGTGCTCTCCGGCCGGATGAGGATCGTCATGGACGGCGGCCAGGAGGCCGAAGTGGGCCCCGGCGACTTCATGCTCTGCCCGCCCGGGCACGACGCCTGGACCGTCGGTGACGAGCCCTGCGTGATCGTCGACTGGCAGGGCTTCGCGGACTACGCGAAGCGGTGAGCGGAGCTGTGAGCGGAGCTGTGAGCAGACCTGCGGGCGGACCTGCGGGCGGACCGGGTCACAGCTGCTGCGGGGCCCGCTCGTCGGCGCCGTCGGCGGTGGTGCCCGGCAGCTCCGCCAGGAGCCTGCCCTCGGAGTCGTACGCCGCGATCGCCGGGCTCGCCGGACGCCGGTGGGCGGCCGGATCCGCCTCCGGCAGCGGCGGCAGCACCACGTAGTAGCCGATCCACCGCTGCATTCCGACGGTGCTGACCAGGGTGGCGACGGTCGCCCTGCCCCCCGTGAACGCGACGATCCTCGCCGGGGCGACCGGGCCCAGGTAGAAGCTCGCGACGATGAAGCGGTCGCGGTCGCCGTGCGACTGGGCGTAGAGGGCGGGTCTGTCGTGCTCCAGGTTGTCGCTGCGCACGTCCCGGCAGTCCGTGCCGGAGTCGGAGCCGTCCGGCTGGTAGTTGTCGCACTTCTCGAATGGGCTGACCCACATCCGGGCGCCGGCCGCCATCTCGATGCGCTGCCCCGGGCCGACCTGCCGTACCGGCGAGAGCGGCAGCGGCGTGGCGGTGGCCGTGGGGCTCGGCGTGGCGGTGGGCGTGGGGCTCGGGACGGCGACGGGGCTGAACGCCGCCCCCGCCT